>CAZUCG010000353.1:0-3769 GCA_964619145.1 uncultured Lentisphaeraceae bacterium
CGGGTCGCATACACGCAGCTGACTTTTGCTCAGCTCAATGAGCGCAGTGATTTTCTAGCCTGGGGGTTGGCGGCAAGAGGCGTTCAGGCCGGCCAGAAGGCGCTGTTGATGATTCGGCCGTCACTCGATTTTTATGCGCTGCTTTTCGCCATCTTCAAAATCGGCGCCATACCGGTGTTGATTGACCCCGGTATGGGCTGGCGGGGATTCCTGAAATGCGTCCGGCAAGTGCAGCCGGCTGTCTTTATTGGTATCCCAACTGCACATTTGCTGCGGCTGTTTCGACCGAGAGACTTCCAATCCGTGCGGATTAATGTTACTTTGGGTAGAAGATGGTTCTGGGGGGGCTGCAGCGTTAGAGAATTGCCAGGACAGAAAAAGACATTCCCAGTTTTCGGCCCGGCTTTGGATGACCCCGCTGCCGTGCTGTTTACTTCAGGTAGCACTGGTCCGGCTAAGGGGGTGACTTATACCCAGCGGATCTTTCAGACCCAAGTGCGCCTGGTGCAGCGGGAGTATGACATCAAACCCGGCGAGATCGACTTGGCCTGCTTCCCGCTGTTCTCGCTGTTTAGCGTGGCGCTGGGAGCAGCGGTGGTGATTCCGGAGATGGACCCCACCCGGCCAGCTTTTGTCAACCCTGAACGCATTATTGAGCCTATCCGTAACCTGCCGGTGACCTACTCGTTCGGCTCACCGACACTTTGGGGCAAGGTGGCCAAATACTGTGTTGACGAAGGCATCAAGTTGCCTGGCCTGAAGCGGGTCATTATGGCTGGCGCACCAGTGCCCGAACAAGTGCACGACTGGCTGTTGAATCACGTTTTGGACCACGACGCTGAGACGTATACGCCGTATGGCGCTACCGAGTCACTGCCGGTGGCTAACTTCCGCGGGCACGAGATGCTGTCCGAGACTTGTCACGCCACTCGCGAGGGTAAGGGGATGTGCGTCGGTAAGCCCATTGCGGAAATCAGCGCGCTGGTTATTGCGATTACTGATGCCGCCATTGAGGATTTCGCTCAAGCCCAGGTCCTTCCACCGGGCGAGATCGGCGAGCTCTGTGTCAAAGGCAGTTGTGTGACCAAGGAATACTTCTTGCGGCCGGATGCCACCAAGCTGGCCAAAATCCCTCAGGGCGATGAACTCTGGCACCGAGTCGGCGACGTCGGCTACTTCGATCAGCGCGGGCGCTTCTGGTTCTGCGGCCGGAAAACCCACCGCGTGCAAACCCACGACGACCAGGGAAATTTGATTACTTTGTTTACTATCCCTTGTGAGGCAATTTTCAATAACCTGCCCGGTGTGCGGCGTTCTGCTCTCGTAGGCGTGGGCAAGAGTTCTCAGCAGACACCGGTTATCGTCATTGAGGCAGAGAACGGCCAGGCACTCAATAAGAGTGATATTTTGACTGTCGCAGCTGGTCAGCCTGGTACTGCGCTTATCAAGCAGGTGCTGTTTCATCCTTCGTTCCCGGTCGATGTCCGCCATAATGCCAAAATCAACCGCGAGGCGCTGTCGCGTTGGGCGGAAAAACGACTCCGGCTTTAGCCATATAATTTCCAAACCAGTCTTTGCCGCTGCTGTTGCCGCTTAGGCAACAGCAGTTATTTACGCACACCACACCTACAATAGGGTTTCCCGCATGACCGAAATACTGGCCAGCCATATTGAGCAGATAGCATCCTACGCCCCAATTTGGGGCTTCGCCTTGATTATCTTCTTTATGACCGTCGAGAGTTCATTCATCCCTTTCCCCAGTGAAGTGGTGATGATCCCGGCCGGATTCCTGGCTTGGCGAGGCGAATTGACCTGCCAATTGCCGTGGCTGGACCTGACTCTGGCGTTGCTGGCCGGATTGGGTGGCTCCCTGGCTGGAGCATACATCAATTACTATCTCGCGCGCAAGCTGGGGCGACCTTTCCTGCATAAGTACGGTAAATATCTGTTCTTGCCAGAACCGACCCTGAATCGCGCCGAAGAGATATTTCGGGAGTACGGCGAATTGGCGACCTTCCTCTGCCGGCTGGTGCCAGCAATCAGGCAGCTGATTTCCATCCCTGCCGGATTAAGCAGTATGAATCTGCGACGATTTACCCTCTTTACCGCATTAGGAGCTGGATTATGGTGCTTGGTACTGTTGCTGATGGGAGCATATTTCGGACACCTGACCCAAGAAATGACCTACTTGGAGATGATTCGGCAAGGTAGCGAGATGCTGCAAAAAAATACCGCCTGGATAATTTTGGCGGCAGCGCTGCTGGTGTTGATTTATCTCGCCGTGCATAAGCGGGTAATGCACAGTAATACTCAATCGCAGGAGGTAAAATGAAGAGCTATCGTAAAGAATTGTGGTTTAATGCCCCGGCTAGACGGCAGATTATTCATATCCAAAAGCAGATCGAAGAATGCCTGCAGGAATCGGGTATCCAGGAAGGGCTGCTGCTCTGCAACGCGATGCACATTACCGCCTCGGTGTTTATCAATGATAATGAGCCCGGGCTGCATCAGGATTTTGAGAATTTTCTCGAGCGCTTGGCGCCAGAGAAGCCATATTCGCAATATCAGCACAATGGCTTCGAGGATAATGGCGATGCCCATTTGAAACGCACCATTATGGGCCGCGAGGTAGTCGTGGCAATTACCCAGGGAAAATTGGACCTGGGACCGTGGGAACAAATTTTCTACTACGAATTAGATGGCCGCCGACGAAAACGAGTGCTGCTGAAAATTATCGGCGAATAAACGCTGCTCAAATAATCATTGCCACCATCAGACGCGGGCAAAACGGGAGACGAGGATGGAATTTTTTACCCTGGTTAGACCAGAACACTTGAATCATTATAATTACCTCTTCGGTGGAGTGATGCTGCAATGGATCGATGAATTCGCCTATATCGCCGCCATCCGCGAATTCCCCAGCGGGCGTTTTGTGACTAGGGCGATGGACAAGGTCTCTTTCCATAAAAGCGTCAACAACGGGACGCTGTTGCGCTTCCAAGTCACTCGCGAGCGGCTGGGAAATACATCGGTGAGTTACCGAGTCAGAGTCTGGGCTCGGAATTTTCAAGAAATTTCAGAAAATGAGGTCTTCGAGACCGTCGTGACGATGGTCTCTATGAACTCAGAGGGCAACAAAATCAGCTTGCCGAAAGAGTTCGTGATTGACTGAGGCGGACTTCGGCAGATAGTTCCAAATTTGCGCAAGCTGTTAGTAGATTCCGCAGTAAATAATTCTTCCCAGCAACAACCAGGAGAGTCACTATGAATATCCTTTTTATCGGCGGTACGGGTAATATTTCTGGCGAATGCGCCAGGCTATTATGGCAACGCGGTCATAAAATAACCTTGTTAACTCGCGGCAATAGCTCAATTCCGGCAGAGTACGAGAGCATTGTTGCCGACCGCAATGAACCGGGGGCCTGGAAGAAGGCTATGGCAGACCGTCACTTCGATGTCATCGTTGATTTTATCTGCTTTACTGAACAAGAAGCTGGCACGGCTTTTCAGGCCTGCCAGGGACATTGCGCACAATACATCTTTATCAGCACCACCGTGGTTTATGCCAAACCACCGCCCGTCATACCGGTGAATGAGACTGCACCGCTGGGGAACAAGTTTTCTGAATATGGCCGCCAAAAAGAACTTACTGAGAGGTATTTTCTAGAGCGTTATCAGCAGGACGGTTTCCCGCTGACTATCGTCCGGCCGTCGCATACATATTCGCGGAGCTGGTTGCCAAACCCAGTTAGCAGTGTTGGCTATACAC
>CAZUCG010000354.1:0-3754 GCA_964619145.1 uncultured Lentisphaeraceae bacterium
AAATTCGTCGGTCAGCGTTTACGGGAAGCACCCCGCGACGCACAGACAGCCAGTCATATATTTTTGTTTCGCGGCGGATACTGCCGCGCGGTCTCAGCCGGCATTTATTCGTTATTACCCTTGGGACGAAAAATAACCCGAAAAATCGAGGCGATTTTACGTGAAGAGATGGACCGCATCGACGGTCAAGAAATCCTGATGCCGATGGTCATCCCTAGCGAGCTGTGGCGAGAAAGTGGCCGTTATGACAAGGTCGGGCAAGAGTTATTGCGTTTCAAAGACCGCAATGGCAAAGATATGCTCCTGGGTATGACCCACGAGGAAGCCGTGGTGCAAATTGCCCGCACTGAATTACTCTCTCACAAGCAGCTGCCGGCAATGCTCTATCAAATCCAGCTGAAGTATCGCGATGAGGCCCGACCACGGGCCGGACTGATCCGAGTGCGTGAATTCACAATGAAAGACGGGTACAGCTTCCACGCCTCGCAAGAATGTCTGGAAAAATACTACCACCGCGCATATCAGGCTTATGAACGCATATTTCAACGCCTCGGCCTGAGCCAATGCCTGCCCATTCTCTCAGACCCCGGAATGATGGGCGGAGCAGTATCACACGAATTTATGGCTATCGCAGATTGTGGTGAAGATACAATTTTTGTTTCTCCAGACGGCCAATATCGTGCCAATCGCGAAGTCGCCTGCGCCGCCCTCGCTTATACCCAAGAAGAACCGCTGCCACTGGAAAAAGTCCACACCCCGAATTGCCAATCGATTGACGAAGTCGCCACCTTCCTAGGAAAACTGCCTGCCCAGACTGGCAAGGCGGTCTTCTATAAAGACGCTGAAGGGAAATTGGTGTTTGCTGTAATCCGCGGCGACATCGAGGTCAATGAAGGAAAATTGCGTAAAGTATTGCAATGCTCAGAGCTAACTTTCGCGGATAATGAACTCATTCGCGCTGTCGGAGCAGTGCCAGGCTTCGCTTCACTATATGGCCTGGACTTGGCTAAAATGCGCGTGGTCGTCGATAAGTCTATCGCCAAATCAAATAACCTTATCGTGGGAGCCAATGAGAGCGACTACCATTATTTGAACTTTAATTTCGAGCGGGACCTCGCTGACAAAACCAACATTCTGCTGGCCGACATCGCCACCGCCCGCGAAGGTGACCCTTGCCCCGTAACGGGGCAACCGTTGCAAATGCTCAGAGGCATTGAAGTGGGCAATATCTTCCAGTTAGGGACAAAATACACCGCCGCGATGGATTGCACCTACCTGGATCAAGACGGAAAAGCCAAGCCAATAATTATGGGCTGCTATGGCATCGGCGTCGGCCGGGCCATGGCCGCAGTTATTGAGCAGAGCCACGACGACTACGGGCCGATATGGCCGCTCTCAATCGCGCCTTTCCAAGTGCATCTCATTGGGCTGAACCATTCTCAAGCTGAAGTCCGCCAAGCCTGCGAAAAACTCTACCAAGAAATGCTGGACCGCGGCATTGAAGTGCTCTATGATGACCGAGGCGAAAAAGCCGGCTTTGCCTTCGCTGACGCCGACTTAATGGGCATACCGCTGCGGATTATCGTCTCCCCCAAAACACTGGCCCAGCAAGAAGTCGAATTCAAATGGCGGAGCTGGGGTAAACGTTCAGAAATGCGCCCGCTAGCTGGCTTGACTGATGACCTGCTAAAACAAATCCAAGACACGTTAGCAGAACTTGCCTAAGCGTTTTACCTCTGCAGGAACTATAGTGATTCATAACCACAAACTGCGCTCCTTGTGGTGCTGACCTGCACTTGGCCGGGCTAGACCACTGGCCTGCGCTGCCAAGTTTGTGAACGTAGTGGAAATTTATTTTGCCGCTATTAAGTTTGGCTTCAAACTACCGGCAGTAGTTTTGTCAGTACGAGACAAAGTGATAATTCGTCTTCGGAAGTTGGCAGTCGTGATAATCAAGCGCAGTTGCATTTCTGTTGTCGCCAGTGGAGGCTGACAATTCTTGCTTGTGGCTCGGGACTACGCCTTTTTGCCCTAACTTATCCCGCCGCTAAGCGCGCCAGAAAGGGAAGATATGCCAATTTGTCATATTTACCAATCATCAGGAGTAGAAGTAAAACGCTTCTCTACCGAGTCATACAACCGTGCTGGCAGCATTTCTGTCGGCCGCTCGTCAAAATGCGACATCAGTCTGAAAGACTTTGCTGAAGGATATATCAGCCGACGCCATTTTGTCTTGAAACGAAATCCCGATTTTTGGGAAATTCAAGATACCAGCCATATCGGAATCGTCAAAAATGGCGATAAAATTCAGCGAGAGCGCCTGAGCATCGGCGATGTCATCCGTTTTGGCCAGTTATTCTTCTGTTACGGCGATAAAACTATCCCCAGTGAATATGACATCACCTGGGAAGACGAAATCCGGGCCACGCCCTGCCGGGCTGTCCTCTGGCCAGGAGTGAACTCCATTGGCGCTTCAGCCGATAACTATATCACCATCCGGCTGGGTGATGTCTCCCGCAAACACGGCAAAATCAGCGTCACTAGTGATGAAGTCAGCTACCAAAATGCCAACCGAAATATCAAGACATTCATCAATGGCGCCTTGATTGACAGCGACCCAATTAAAATCACTACTGATTCGCGGATCTTACTAGCTGACATACCCATCAGCTTGAAAAAAGTAACCCGGGTCAGCAATGATATCGTGGAAGCAAATTTAGGCGATGACCTTCCATTAGACCAGGTCCTGGAAATGCGGCAGATGCAAAAACGGCCCGTCCCTTTCCTGGCCATCTGCTTATTAATAATCAGTTTAGGCTTTCTCGCCTTCCTATTACTAATGACCTACTTGTTATTGGCTTAAGCTCTTGCAGAGGGTTGACTTCTGCCATCCCAATCAGCTGGCGGAGATGCTCATCTGGGAACGCCTAGTGCAAGCCTGAGGCGAGCAAGAGTTGGCAGCATACCTCCAATTATCCGGCCAGCTCCTGGCTTTGCAGCGCCAGCAACCGCGCTTGCTGGCAAGCCTCCAGACCCGACAATGGCAACAACAAGCCGAATAGAAAAAACAACCAATCTTGGCGCAACTCACCAGCCTGCGCCTCCGCGCAAAGAGTAATCACTAACCCATCCGTACGGAGTTCACCCGATGTCAAATATTTTAGAATTGCTGGAGAAGGGCAGCTACAGCAGCTTGCAAGCACAACTGCGTGAAATCAACCCCGTCGACCTCGCCCGTGAATTCGAGCAGATGGACCGAACTAAGATGATGCTGCTCTTCCGATTAATGCCCAAGGACTTGGCAGCCGCAGTTTTTACCTATCTGGATAGCAGCCTGCACCAGCATATCGTGGAGACTATCAGCGCTCTGGAAGTCCGTGACCTGATTGACGAGATGTTCATCGACGATGCCGTCGATGTTCTGGAGGAATTACCCTCCAATATGGTCCGAGCAATCATCAATAACAGTAGCCCCGAGACACGACGCCTCATCAACCACTTCCTGAAGTACCCTGAAAACAGCGCTGGCAGCTTGATGACTGTCGAATTTGTCGGCCTGTTTGAAACAATGACCTGCCGCGAAGCCTTGAACTTGATTCGTAAATCCGGGGTTGACAAAGAGACCATTTACACCTGCTATGCAACTGATGCCAACCGACACCTGACCGGCGCCGTCTCATTGCGCAGCATCCTGCTCAGCCCCGACGATTGCCCCATAAGCCAAATTATGCACTCCACGGTCATCTGTGTGCAT
>CAZUCG010000355.1:0-3753 GCA_964619145.1 uncultured Lentisphaeraceae bacterium
TGGGCGCGCTCGACGAGGTGACGCGTCATTTTTGTCAGTTAAATTTCATTCATGGTTTGCCAGAGGCTTATATGCGGTTATATTTCGACAGGCGCTTTTCTCTGCCTTCGTGAAATTAAAAATGGCCGGCGGCAGCCCAGGCAGTGCGCCAATATCTGCAAGAACAAGCTTGACAATAAAAAAGCGTCAGGCGCATCAGCGCTTGACGCTACTAATCATCTTGGGGTGACTGACCGGGCTCGAACCGGCGACCTTCTGGGCCACAACCAGACGCTCTAACCAACTGAGCTACAGCCACCATAATATCTGTACACTCTTATAATATGACGCCAGAATGTCAAAAAGCAAGCCAATTACTTAAAATCAAGTTGAGAAAGTGAGCAGAAAATTGTCGCCCCTCGCGAAGCAGACTTTTTTGCCTCTGGCATCTCTTTCAGTGGCCAGCGCGGGGTTATTTGCAAGGCGCCGGCAGCGCGGGGCCGCTGTATTGGCAAGCGATGCTCGTGCAGCCAGTCCATTCTGCGGGCTGGGCGAATACTTCGCCCTATCTAGACCCCATCCGAAAAACTTGCTGCTTTTCGGCCGTGCATTGTTTGTTCCCTAGTCACTATCCATTGCAATCTGGAGACAGACAGCGCATCTTTCTGATCTTCTGAATTTTTTTGCGTTTTTTGCGTTTTTCGAGGTTAAAATTATCTTTGGCTTTGGGATACCCTCTACCGATAAGCAAAAATCAGCATAGCCTCTGGTCGGTAGCGAAAAACACTACTGTAAGCTGAAAAAAGTTGCGGCTAGTAGTTGTCTTTATGGCAATCGCAATCATATTAATAGACATCGTCACTTGTGAATGGGTCATTTTAACTTAAGATAAGGAACGGTTATGCAGAAAATCAAGATTTTTGTGGGCCTGTGTATTGCTCTTAGTGGGTTATTGCTATTGTCTTCCTGCGTCAGCAAGGGGACGGCCTCACACAATATCAGTAACGAAAAATATCTCTTCGGCACCTACTCGGCCTTGCTCAGCAGCAACTTATATGACACCGACAAGGCCATCCGGGCCACCGCCAAACGAGCGAAATTCATTGAAGAAACGCGGGTTAACAAATTCACCAACATCGAGTATTTGTATAAAGACATCTACGAAAACAAGGTCAAATTCACCACCTGGGAGAATGAAGAGAAGCAGACTCGGATTGAGATTAAGATTGGCAAGACTGGCGACAAGGCCAGTTCCCAGGAACTGCTGATTGCCATTGATGAAGAGCTGCGAGCCAGTGGGATGTAACTCAGCGCGACCCGACGGCTGTGCGAATTGACCTTACTGGCCCCTAGTGAGACCACTTGTGGCGATTGGTTCTGGCAGAACTCATTGACCAGTAACGCCGCCAGCGCAATCGGCGAGAAGGCACTGAGAAATTTCCTGCTGTCGAGCTAGTGGCTGGGTCAACTGCATTATCACAAGTCGCTGCGGGGCATTGATTTGCCGAGAACGACCAAAGTCGATAATTTTATTTGCGAGTTGCTCGACAAGAGTATCACCAGCCGGTTGAAAGCCTTTGGCTTGGAGTAAGTCATCCTCGCTATCAACGCGTGGCGGTGATGGCGCGCGGAATGCTGATGAGTTCTGCGAAAAAATAAGCTATCACAAAACATTATGCGCTTTGCCACTGGAGTCAGCGACGGCTGACAATTGGCAAAAGCTTAGCGGTGCAAAGAATAATATGCCGTCTTTTTACATAAAAACTTATGGCTGCCAAATGAATGAGCGGGATTCCGAGGCCTTGGCTTGCCTGCTGGGCAGCCAGGGCTATTGTGAAGCCCCCGACGAAGAAAATGCCGATGTCATAATCTTGAACACCTGCAGCGTCCGGGAGCAAGCTGAGCGGAAAGCGATTGGTAAGCTCGGTTTTTTGAAGCGCCTGAAACGCCAGAACCCGGATTTGATTCTCGGCCTAGTGGGCTGCCTGGCACAACGCCGGGGCGAAGACCTCTTTACGGAATTGCCGCATCTTGATTTCGTCACCGGTACAGACCAACTGCAGAGCATCCCCCAGACGCTAGCAACTTTACAGCAAGAACGCCGCCAGTGCGCCGCTTTGGAGCAAGGGGCGCAAGTATTCCCCGAACTGGATTTGCATCAGCCGGGGCAATGGCAGGCATACATTTCGGTGATGCGCGGCTGTGACCAATTTTGCACCTATTGCATCGTCCCTTACACCCGCGGCCGGGAAAAGAGTCGGCCAATTCCTGCCATCGTCGATGAGGTAGAACAGCTGGTAGCCAATGGCTGCAAAGAAATCCTGCTATTAGGACAGAATATAACTGCTTATATGGTCTCCGAAGCCCGCCAAGCCGGGACATATAACTCGGAATTCTCTGGTTTTGCGGATTTGCTGCTGGCGTTGCAGGAAGTCGCTGGGCTAGAGCGGATTCGCTTTACCTCCCCGCACGTCAGCTTTATGAACCGTAAGTTCATTGAGACAGTCTGCGCTTTACCAAAAGTCTGCAAATCGTTGCATATCCCGGTGCAATCCGGCTCTGACCGGATTCTGAAGCTGATGAACCGGAATTACACTACCGCGGAATACCGACAGAAAATTGCGGCTATCCGGGCCTTGGCTCCGCAGGCAACTTTCACGACAGATGTCATTGTCGGATTCCCAAGCGAAACACGCGAAGAATTCAACTTGACCCGCCAGCTGATGCTGGATGTCGAATACGATATGGCCTACATCTTCCGCTATTCTCAACGCGAAGGGACACGGGCTGCCAAAATCCTGCCCGACGATGTGCCTGAAGAGGAGAAGCACGAACGCAACCAGTTGTTATTGAATGACCTATCTGCTGGGGTAACTAAGCGCAACCAGCGCTATCTGGGGCAACTCGTGGACGTGCTGCTGGAAGGGGAAAGCAAGCGCAATTCCGAGCGCTGGATGGGCCGCACTGACTTGAACAAGGTCTGTTTGTTTACGCCCAAGCCTGCCATCCGGCCCGGTCAAATTCTGCCGATGTTAGTCAAGCGCGCCACCGCCAACTCGTTGTTCGGGGAATTACAGGTCCACCAGTAATTATGGGCTATTATGCTTAAAACAATTATCAGTTCAGCTGCCGCCGTAGTAGTTGGCTCTTGTGTCAGCCAAGTTGACGAAACCAAGCTGGCTCGGGAATTCAGCCTTTACAAAGTCTTCACCGACCACTGTGTCTTGCAACGCGAACGGCCAATTAAAATCAGCGGCAATTGCCCTGCCCGGGAAGCCGTGATAGTCAAGCTGGCAGATAAATCGAGTATCGCTTTCGCCAATCAGCAAGATGAATGGACGGCGGTCTTGCCAGCCCTGCCGGCCGGTGGGCCGCATACACTCGAAGTGCAAGGTGCCGATGGCAAGACCATCCAACTCCAGGATGTGATGATAGGAGAAGTCTGGCTCTGTTCTGGACAGTCAAATATGGCGATGCCGCTGTGGGGCGAGCGGGAGTTCTTCCGAGTCCCCGCTGGCAAGCAAGAAGCCGCTCAAGCCAATTATAACAACATCCGCCTGTTTAATACTAACCTCCGTGCAAGCATAGCACCACACGGGCCAGAAAAAGATATCGCCGGGCCAGGGTGGGCTGTCTGCAGTCCACAGGAAGCGACCCGCTTTAGCGCAGTGGGGTATTATTTTGGCAAACAGTTGTGGGAAGATTTACAGGTCCCGATTGGCCTGATTAACTGCAGCTGGGGAGGGACGCCAATAGAGAGCTGGCTGAGTCGGC
>CAZUCG010000356.1:0-3730 GCA_964619145.1 uncultured Lentisphaeraceae bacterium
ACAGCCAATAAAATCGGCACCTATCAGCTGGCCATCAGCGCCCGCTACCATAATATCCCCTTCTACGTTGCAATGCCATATTCTACCATAGACCGAAACCTCGCCAGCGGACAGGATATCCCTATCGAACAACGCTCAGCCAAAGAGGTCTACCACTGCCAGGGCGCTAAAGTCTATAACCCTGCCTTCGATGTCACACCACACCAACTGATTAGCGGCTATATTACCGAATGCGGCATCCGACAGCAGATTTGAAAGGACAAGCGATGACTGATTGGAACGAACAAGCTAGCGAAATTGCAGAATTTATGCGCCGCCTGTACCAGCAAGGACTGACTACCACTTCCGGCGGCAATATCTCTATCCGTCAGGATGAAGTCATTCTGCTTACACCCGGCGGCACCGACAAGGCCAAGATGCGCCCCGAGGACATCGGCCAGATGAACCTGCAAGGAGAGCTGCTGAGCGACTTCAAGCCCACTTGTGAAGTGGGGATGCATCTGGCTATCTATCGCGCCCGCCCAGATATCAACGCCATCGTTCACGCCCATCCCGTGACCGCCAGCGCTTTTGCCGCCGCTGAGTGCGCCATCTCCAACCGCCTGCTCTGCGAGTCGTATCTGCTGCTGGGCGAAATCACTTGCGTGGACTACGAAACCCTTGGAACAGCGGCCTTGGCTGCCGCTGCCGCTAAAGCCGCGCAAAAATACAACTGTCTATTGCTGCGCAACCACGGCGCTCTGACCTTGGGGAAGAATCTCCTGCAAGCCTTCGACCGCTTGGAAGTCCTGGAAAATGCCGCTAAGGCGACCCTGATTTGCGAACATCTGCTGAAAGCCGCCGCCCGCACTATTCCCCTCGAACGACTGGCCGACCTTGATGCTTTGCGTCCTCGCCAGTAGACCGAAATAAAGACTCGCTGACACTAGAAAATCAACTCGCGGCCTGATGTATAAGATTAGCGTTGACAGAACCAGCAAAAATCCGGAAAATTACCTTATTGTCACCTTATGTCAAGGCATTGTATTGTTATTTAACTTTGAGCAATTATATTATTAGATTTACTACTACCAGCAACGGAAACGATTATGGACCAGTCTGACACTACAGCACACACCGCCGCCAAAGCCGCCTCTTCTCCGCAAGACGTGACTAGCGCTACTCCCTCAACCGAGGAATCTACCGAATCCTCACGCATTGCCTTCACCGACTTTGGCCTGGGGGCCGATTTGCTGCGCGGCATTACTGAAGCTGGTTTCAGCGAACCGACTTTGATTCAACAACAAGCCATACCATCTTTGCTGGCTGGCCGTGATTTGATTGGTCAGGCGTTGACTGGCTCCGGCAAAACCGCAGCTTTCGCTTTGCCAGCGATGGAATTAATCCGCGGCAAAAGTGGATTGCAATTTTTAGTACTGGTCCCCACCCGTGAACTGGCGGCCCAAGTCAGCTCGGAAATCTTCAAGCTCGGTCAGTACGCTGGCATTCGCACGGCGGCCTTCACTGGCGGTCAATCGTACAGTCGGCAAGAACAACTGCTGCGCCAAGGCTTGAATTCCCTAGTCGCCACCCCCGGACGGCTGATTGACCTGATCAAAAGCGGACATTTCACCAACGTCAATCCCGCGATTATCGTCGTTGACGAGGCAGACGAGATGCTCGATATGGGCTTCCTCGATGACGTCAAGATTATTTTTGAGCATTTCCCCGGCCCCCATCAGACGATGCTTTTTTCAGCCACCCTGCCGAAACAAGTCGTAGCCCTGGCCCAGAAGATTCTGCAGAATCCGCTTGACATCACCACTGCCATTTCAGAAGCCACCAATAACGACATTGAGCAACACTACTTCGTCATCGAAGAACACGAGCGCGTCAATGCCTGCATACGCCTGATTGATTCAGACAATGTCAGCAAAGCAATGATTTTCTGCCGCACGCGTCAAGAGACAGATGCCCTGAATATCCTGCTAGGTGGCCGTGGTTATAACGTCAATTGTCTGCACGGTGATATGGAGCAAGCCCAACGCAGCCGAGTGATGAGCGCGTTCCGGCGCAACGACTTTGATATCTTGGTCGCCACCGACGTCGCCGCCCGCGGTCTCGATGTGGAGGACGTCTCGCACGTTTTCAATTTCCATCTGCCCTTTGACAGCCGCGGCTATGTCCATCGCATCGGCCGTACCGGCCGGGCTGGTAAATCCGGCAAAGCCATTACTCTAGTCACTCCAAGAGAACTGCGCCAGCTGGAAGCCATCAAACGCACCGTCGGTGCCGATATGCAATTGGGCACTATCCCTACGCGTAAGGAAGTCTATACCCAGCGACTGCAAAAACTCTTCGCCGAACTGTTTGTCAGCGACTTGAACCCAGCGCTGTACAAACAAGTCGTGGAAATTTCCCAGGGTCAAGACCAGGACCCGCTAGTCCTCTTCACTAAACTCCTGACTCGCTTCCTCTCCGGCAACAACGACCAAGGACCAGAGCAAATCGGCCTTACTGGTGACCGCCTGGAACGCGTCCTTAACAAAAGCCCGCGCTATGATCGCGATTCCCGCAGTGGCGGCCGGAATGCATCGCGTGGGCGCGGCGGCTATGACCGCAAGAGTCGTTCTGGTTCCGAGCGCGGCAATCGTACCGACAACTATCGCCGGAACGCAGACACGGACCGCCCCCCACGTACAGAATCCGCTTCAGCTGCTGCCGACTCCCGCAGCACGACAGCCAAATCCAGCCGCTCCAAAAATGTCGATGGTATCGCTCGCGCCATCCGTATCGCCGAGGATATCGACCGCCAGCGCCAGTCAAATAAGTCGAACCGCTCTGAGAGCCCGCGCCGCGAAGGAGAATCCCGCGCAGCCGAGCGCCCCGCCAGAAGCAGCGACAGCCGCAGTTTTGAGCGCCCCGCCAGAAGCAGCGACAGCCGCAGTAACCGTACTGGTGCTCAGCGGGGCGCCTCTGCCCGGCCAGCTGGGTCATCCAGTCGTTCAGAGCGCCCGCCGCGTTTTGCCAACGCAGACAAAGGCGGCAAAAAAGCCCCCACCAATCCACACTCTCCCAAAGGGCACTTCAGCAAATAAAGCCAGCCAGACTCTAGCAGTTATTGCTGACAACAGAGAGCCAACAAGTTGATAACTGATGCTTAAATGTGTGCTTTCCTGCTGCATTTTCCCATCCGCAACTTGTTATTCGGGCAAAACAAGTTACAGTATTGCTTATTACTTGATTCGTTTTTAAGCCTGATTTGGAGAGATGCCAGAGTGGACGAATGGGTCGGTCTCGAAAACCGAAGTACTGCTTGCAGTACCCTGGGTTCGAATCCCAGTCTCTCCGCCAAATTCAGTCGCCAATGACCTCAAACACAGCTTACGGGCTCGGTTTGAGGTTTTTTTATTTTAACTGTATTTTCAGACTTGAGACGGGGGACTTTCAGACCCAATTATTTAGGGTTTTCTCGCTGAGGACAAACGAAAATTCGTCCTCGGAGTTGACAAATAGAAAATTCGCATTATTGTCAACTGAAGTTTTGCTGCTAGTTTTTGTAGCCTAGCCAGCTTTACAAAAAATAGTTTCGAGCTGTGCTTTGATAATCGTATAATTATTTTTCAACTGCATTTCGGACATTAAGCAATATGTAGCTGAATTCGGCACTTTCGCGATAGCTCAATCGAGAAAAAGGAGATAGCACTATGAAAACCGAGTTCTTTTCTTTAGCCCCCCGTTGTAATCGGCC
>CAZUCG010000357.1:0-3724 GCA_964619145.1 uncultured Lentisphaeraceae bacterium
CCACTGTCCACTCAATAAGCTGGGCCAGGTACTCTTTTTCCAAAATTGCAGGGCAGCGTTGCAAAGTTCGGGTATTCGGTCCCGTATGGGTGTGCGTACAACTGAGTATTACATCTGCTTCCGCGCCGCCCAAGGCAGTTGCCGCCTGATGGCGGATCTCCTTGCTGTATTTTTCATCAATGCCCAGCAAGTCATAGCTTATAACAATGACTCGTTTGGCGCCATCATCGAGGCAAAGAGCAGTCAAATACAAATCATCTAACTTAGCCACGGTCACGTCATTGGTGCCATAACCAGCGACCTTAGTGCCAATAGCAGGAGTAATTAACTTCTTTATAAACGAAATCTTCATAATTTGTTTTTCGCGGTTAAAATTATCTTTGCCTTTTTTGTCTGCCCTCTAACTGGACCACGTGCAAAAAGCTTGCTGCTTTTCGACCGCGCAACTCCAATCCAGCGTTCTGCTTGCGACCGCCCTTCCTTAGATGCCTTTTTTTATCCTCGAAAGGTGCTTTTAAGCCCTAAAACAAGCCGCTTTCTAGCATCATACAAATGCTAACCAACCACCTACCTAGGTCCGACCCCAAACCACCCCTTCAGATACGGCAAGTACGGATATCAGTGACAATAATGCCCTTGGCACCTACTCTTTCCAAGTCATCGAGGATTTGGTTCAGATGCGTGCGCTCCACCATTGCTTTAACAGCAAACCAACCTTCTTTGCTCAAAGGGGCGATTGTGGGCGATTCCAGACCAGGTGTAATGCGACAAGCCGCATCCAAGAGTTTCGCACAGACGTCGTACTCCACCACTAAATATGTCCGTGCCACCACAATGCCTTCGATGCGCCGCAAGAAAGTCAGCACTTGTGGAATTTTGGCGGTGTCTCTTTTTCGGCCAATCAGCACAGCCTCGGAGCAGAGCACCGGTTCACCGACAATCTTCAATCCCGCCTGATGTAAAGTCGCGCCGCTTTCCACCACATCGGCGATTGCGTCTGCCACGCCTAACTGGACTGAGATTTCCACCGCTCCGTCCAGCTTCACCACAGTGACATCCAAGCCCCGGCGCTGCATATCTGCCGCCACGATGCGGGGATATGAAGTCGCGATGCGCAAGCCCTGAAAATTCTCTGGTTGCAAGGTGCTATCGTCTGGGACGGCATAGCAGAACCGAGATTTCCCGAATCCCAAGGCCGTCAGCTCCACTGCCTGCGCGCTGCTGTCTTGCAGCAAATCTCTCCCGGTAAAGCCGATATCGACGATACCATTAGCGACATAGACGGCGATATCCCGTGGCCTCAAGAAGAGGAATTTGATATCATTAGTGGCATCGATGACGAACAATTCGCGTCCTTCACGGCGGACCTTGTAGCCGGCTTCCTTGACCAGCAATGCCGTCTCTTCCGACAACGTTCCTTTATTAGGGAGAGCAATTTTAAGCATCTTTATTCCTTCTGTCTAGAGTCAGTCGACTCAGAGTATAAAAGCCCCGCGGCGGCAAAGCATTCGGATTCACAATTTTTCATAGACTTCAGCCAGAGAGATACCCTGCCTGAGCATTAATACCTGCAAATGATACAGCAGCTGCGAGATTTCCTCGGCAGTGCGTTCGTTTCCTTCATATTCAGCCGCCATCCAGACTTCGGCGGCTTCTTCCACAATTTTTTTACCGATAGTATGAGTACCGCAGTTATATTCCTTGACTGTCCGCGAGGTCAAATCCTGGCGGTCTATTTTATCTTGTAGTTCAGCAAATAAACCTTCAAAAGTCTTCATCTTGATTTCCTGGGTCAGTAGTGCTTGCTTGGATTAGCGGCACGAGATCGGGTTAAAGAATAGCAAATGAGAAGATGATTGCCTGGCGCAGCAAAAAATGTCACTCACTGGTTTAATTCAGCCATTTGGGATCGGCAGAGTATCGAGCGGCACTGGTTTCGGCAGCACCAGTTCGGGAATCGCCTCCTCCACCAACTGCAAAATTCCCACACGCTCCGCCAGGCGAATTCTCTGGCTTATCCAGCCACCGAGCACCAACCCGAGAAGCATCAACACCAAAAGCCCAATTACCAAGGCCGGGATGCGGGAATTGCGATTGCCGATCTCACCACCAGATAACTCTTCCGGCAAAAAAATCGTCTCACTCCCTGAGGCACGAGCGGTAAATAACGGATTGCCGCTGGAAGAAGGACGACCAGCAATGCGACTCGCGTCAGAAAATTTTTGCAGCAGGCTATCTGGCGCGACCTTATACACTGCACACAAACGCTCGATGCAGGCGATGCAATAGAAATCCGCCTTGGTGATTTTCAGGAACTCCCCTTGTTCGAGATTATAAATCAGCTCTTGAGAAGTCTGCGCCTCGTGTGCGACGTCGTGGATAGTCATACCGGCCTCAGCCCTGAGATTGCGCAGTTCTTCTCCAAAACTCAAGGGCTTTAGCACGAGTTCGGCACCGACGGAATTTACTTCAGAGAGCTCAACATCCTGTCCTGAGGCAACATTATCTGAGCTGTCGGTTGTCGGTTCAGGCGATGCGTCCGGCTGGACGGAGTCTTGACAAGAGTTGGTACTGCTGCTAGCTGCCGCGGCATCTGCTTGTCCTTCCTGAATTGAAAAGACTGGCCCAGAGTCCGCATCTTCTTCTGGCGTATTCGCAGATTCTGGGGTATAACGGTTATTCGGGCGCAAGTTCAGCATAATTAAATGAGCTATTGAAGTAAATTGCCATTTGCGATACAGAGAGAAAATAATTTTCTCGAATTAACCAGCCAGTTTTTCAGGCATCATCGAGGTTCGTAACTTTGCGGGGGTCGTCGTCGTCGTCGTCATTCTGGGAAGGTGCAGCGAAGACTAAGATCTCGCGCAAACCGCTGGATGGTTGCGGACCAATGATGCCCCGGTCTTCCAGCTCGTCAATCAGCGTCGCGGCCTTATTATAGCCTATTTTCAAGGTGCGTTGCAAATAGCTAATGGTAGGTCGTTGGTCGCGCAGAACAACTTCCATAGCCTCCCGAATCAGCCGTTCCTCGCCATCAGAGGCGTCATCCACATCTGCCAGCAGCGACTGAGAGGTCGAGCTATTACCTCGGCCTCGGCCTCTGTCCTGAGCAGAGGCGTCAGCCGCTTCCAGCGCGTTGAACACCGCTTCGTCGAATTTCTGTTCTGCGAAGGCCGAGACGAAGTTCACGATATTCTCGACCTCTGGGGTATCGACCCAACCGCCCTGGATACGTTCGACGTTACCAGAGCCCTTGAAGAGCATATCGCCACGTCCGAGCAGCGATTCAGCGCCCTTGGTATCCATAATTGTCCGTGCGTCAATCTGAGAAGAGACTTGGAAAGCAATCCGGACTGGATAATTTGCCTTAATGGTGCCAGTGATTACTTTGACATCAGGGCGCTGCGTAGCGATGATAGTATGGATGCCGACCGCCCTGGACTTAGCCACAATCAAAGCCAGGCTCCTCTCGACTTCTTTTTGGGCGTGCAGCATCACATCGGCCATTTCATCAATAATGATTACGATGAATGGCATCTTGTCGGGTATGACATTACCGTCCTCGTCATATTGCGGTTCAGCAGGCAAACGGCGAGAATTGAATTCAGCCAAATTGCGAACTTTGACCGCGCCTAAGATGCGGTAGCGGTTTTCCATTTCATTGATGGCCCAGCGCAGAGCCAAACTGACCTTCTCGGCCTCGGTAATTACCGGCACAATCAAA
>CAZUCG010000358.1:0-3717 GCA_964619145.1 uncultured Lentisphaeraceae bacterium
TCGGCGTCGACCAGTACGGCTGCCGTCAGAGCAGTGCAGTTATCGGCAAAAATTTTATTCAGGCTATCTGCTTGGGTAGCGGTACGCGGGTATCCATCTAAAAGGCAGCCTTGTTTTTTGCAATCTGGTTTAGCCAAGCGTTTGCTGACCATCGCAGTGACGATTTCATCTGAGACCAATGCGCCACTAGCGATCAGTCCCTTGACCTGCTGGCCGAGTTCGGAGCCGCTGGCCATCTCATCGCGCAGCAGCTGTCCAGTTGAGATATGGATGACGGCGGTCCGTTTGCACCACAAATCCCCCATTGTGCCTTTGCCAGCTCCTGGAGGACCCAGAAAAACGTAATTTTGCATAGCAGTTTTCTCTTTAAGGTAATACTTTTGGGATTGCAGGCTTGAAACAAGCTAAGAATATAATATCTAACCATAAAAAAACAAGTCTATCAGAAAATAATGCTGGTTATCAGGTGGTCGAGTTAGCCGTCAGGTATTATTTGGTAGCGAGTCATATTTATCTCTTGAATCTGTTGAATTAGCCACAATTAGCTGTTTATGCATTTGACAAAGTTGTGCACTGTGGTATTTTAATTTCAGTCATAATTACTGCACCGAGTCGATACTCGCTCTGGCCTGTTGGGAGGACATTTCGATGATCTCGTGATGTCGGCTTCCCGTTTCAGCCGGGAGAGAATTTTAGTTGATTTGGGAAGAAAGCGTTGCTTTGGCAATGATTGCGAATGAATAAACTCTCGAAACAATTTCAACTTTTGGCCCCGGCGGGGGATTTTTCCGCACTCTCCGCGGCCTTGCAAAATGGTGCCGACGCGGTGTATTTTGGGGTCGGCAAGCTGAATATGCGAGCTCAGGCGACAGCCAATTTCGGTCAGAAAGATTTGCCGGAAGTTGTTCGGCGCTGTCACCGCCTTGGTGTCCAAGCTTGGCTTGCGGTTAACACTGTAATCTATGATCGGGAATTATCGGCGGTGGAGCATTTATGTCAAGCGGCTGCGAAGGTCGGGGTGGGTGCAGTCCTTGCCAGTGACTTGGCAGTGGTGCAAATTGCCTCGTCCTATAGTCTGCCAGTGCATATCTCAGTACAGGCGAATATCTGTAATTCGCTGGCTTTGAAATTCTACGCTCGTTTCGCTGATGTGGTGGTCTTGGCTCGGGAACTAACTTTGGCGCAAATTCAGAGTCTTTGTCAATGCATCAAGAATGAGAATATCTGTGGGCCGACTGGCGAGCTGCTCAAGGTCGAGATATTTATTCACGGTGCACTATGTATGGCAGTGGCGGGGCATTGCTATTTGAGCTTGGCGATGTGCAATTCCTCCGCCAATCGCGGTGCCTGCATCCAGAATTGCCGACGGACATACACTTTGCAAGACAGCGAGACTGGTCAGGCTGTAGCCTTGGACCACCAATACTTGCTGTCGCCCAAAGATTTATGCACCCTGCCGGTTTTGCCTCGGATTTTGCGTTCTGGGGTTACGGTACTGAAGATCGAGGGTCGCGGTCGTTCTGCGGATTACGTCGCGGCGGTCACGGCTTGTTATCGGGCGGCAATCGATGAGTTTGTCGCCCGCGGTACGCTGAGTCCAGAAAATTTATCTCTCTGGCAGCAGCGCCTGGGGGATGTTTTCAATCGCGGTTTTTGGGCAGGCGGTTATTATCTTGGTGAGAGCATTTCCGCCTGGGCGAAGTCTGCTGACAGCCAGGCCCGCCAGCGCAAAAAGTACCTCGGTGTGGTTAGCAACTACTATTGTAAAAGTGGTGTTGCTGAAGTCACTCTGCAAGCCGGTCGTTTGTCGGTGGGTGATTGTGCTTTAGTCATCGGGCCGACGACCGGCGCAGTGGAGTTCACTATCCAGGAAATGCGTTGGCAGGAACAACCGGTGTCTGAAGTGGAGAGAGGCCAACAGATCACTTTCCCGTGTGCGACAAAATTGCGTCGCAATGACAAAATCTATCGACTGGAGGTCAGGTAGTTGCGTTCGAGTACTGGGCGGCTTGAAGCAGTCAGTGACTGGTTGCTTGGACCTTATTTCTCAGCTCCAATAATTTAGCTCTTGACGGTTAAACGAGTGTTTTTCTGAAACAGCTCAACAAAAAGGAAGAATTATGATCAGGAAATCATCTTTAGGGTTATTTTTATTGTTAGGCTGGAGTGTGCTGATTGCGGCGCAGGAATTGGTTTTGCGCAACAAGGTATTGGAAGCGAGCTTCAGTGAAGTGGGCGGGAGTCTGACGACCTTAAAATACCAAGGGAAGTTGCTGACCTTGCCTGGGCACTCGTCATTTACTGAGCAGGTCTTGGCTTTGAACCAGGATCAGGTCCAAGTCCGGGAAATATTTCGCAGCTTGGAATTCACCCACAGTGATTCTGCTGAGCTGAGCCTTTACTTTGCCACCCAGGGTGTGGCGGCATTCGATTGGCTTAAGCTACACAAGACCTACACTTTGGCACCGCAAGCTGCGCTGCTGACGCTGACCTATCGGATGGAGAATATTGACCGCCAGCCACATTCGGCCGGATTATGGATTCAGACCTTTTTGCGGCGTAGTGAAGAGGTCGGCATCGTCCCTAATACTGTTTTTCAACCCCGCCCTGAGGGAGTTGTCGAGCTGGTGCACCCGGGCAATAACATCAGCGCTAATGAATGGGTAACGGCACCAAGTTACCGCTGGTTGGCAGTGATGGGCAACGATGACCAGACGGGGGCGATGCTGCGTTTCCCCGCCACTTTGGTCGCCGCCTATTATTCCTTTTTTGGTTTAAGTCGCAACATTTCGACTGTCGAGGGGTTCGTCCGGGAACTGACCATCCCTGCCGGCGGCAGCAGGGAGTTCAGCTTGGAATTGGAATGCTCTGCTGATATCCCGGCTTTGCTGGAGAAATACCAGGGCCCAGCGGATAAAATTACCACTAGCGAAGGCCGGGAAGTCCTCTTGCCTAAATCATTTGCCAAGGAGATAGCTGAAGTGTCGCTGATTACGCCTTCCACCGGCATTATGCCCAGGAGCGAAGCATACTTCGACATTACCGGCGTCAAGCAATACAACAGCTCGATCCAGTCAGTTATTCTGCCGGGGAGTTATGATCCCAAGACCATCGCGGTCTTTGAATTGCAGAATGGCGTCAGTAATTATGACTTGCCGGTACCGTTCAAATTGCAAAAAATGGCCAATGCTGATTGGGAATTGCTGTTTCAAATTCCCGGCTGTGCTCCCAAGGGCTTTTATTATACTAGTTTTCGGGATGGTCGAGCGTACGACAAAAGCAACCCCCGCAAGTTGCTGGATTTGGGCAAAAGCGCCTTCGCGGTGCGAGTCGAATTCGACTGCCAGCAGCCGCATCAATCAGACTCGGCGATCTTTGCCGAGGGTGAGAATCTCATCTACAATGGCCATTTCGACCGCAAAGACCCCCAAAAAGACTGGCCGGATGGATTTTATTGGAGCAGTCAGACGGCGCCAGTGCGCAAGAACGCGCATTGGATCAAGAGTGACATTGCCGCTAACAACTACTGTATTTTAGCTCAAGGTCAGAAAGCACCCCATAATGGTGGTTTCAGCACATTTTTTCGCCTTGACCCAGATCGGAAGTACACTGTCAGCTCGCTTGTCAAGAGTGACAACCCATCCACTAACTATTCTTTGTTCTTGTTTGAATTTTATTACCATTCCAGCCAATATATTCCCAAACATAAGAGTTACA
>CAZUCG010000359.1:0-3714 GCA_964619145.1 uncultured Lentisphaeraceae bacterium
GGCCAACCCGGAGTCCGAGTTTCTGCTGGGGCTTCTGATCTTTGAAGACCTTGTGGCACCCATTGCTGTGGCTGTTCTGGTGAGCCTGACTGCAGGGACGGCCATAACCGGCCTGGCTTTCGGGCTGATCATTGCCAAAATCGTCGGCCTGGTTATCGGTGCCGTAGTGATCGGGCATCTTATTTTTAGCCGGCTGGGCGGATTTGTGGATCGGTACCTGAGCCAGGATATTTTTATCCTGCTAGTGGTGGGCATTGCCCTTTCCTATGGAGGCTTGGCCCTGATGTTGAACCTATCCGAGGTGTTGGGCGCATTTCTGGCCGGCATCATTCTGGCGGAAGTGCGGCGCACCCAAGCGCTGGAACACTCAGTTCTGCAGGTGCGAGACTTGTTTCTACCCCTGTTCTTTTTTTATTTTGGCACCACTATCACCTTCGGGGACGGTGTCCCTATGCTGCCTTTACTCATCGTTCTGCTGGTCTGGTCCATTGCCGGTAAAATTATTGCCGGGTATTACGGAGCCCGGCTCTACGGCCTGTCAAAAAAAGTGTCTGTTCGGGCAGGGTTGTCGTTTACCCAGCGAGGCGAATTTTCCGTGATCATCGCCAGCCTGGCCCCGGGCACCATTCGGGTACTCAGCGGGGTCTTTATCTTGTCTTCGGCTATGATTGGTCTTCTGCTTTTTGAATTGGCGCCTAAAATCACCACGGCTCTGTTTGCCAAAAAAGAGCAGCCGCTAAAACACATTGTCCCGGGAGACTGAAGCCCAAAAACAAAAAAGGCCAGAGTGCGGTTTTACTTCATTCGATCGTTAAAGAGAGCGACAGGATGTGGGCAAGGCAGGAATCGGACTTCAGCAGTGGATGCGGCTCAGCTATTTTGGAAAATAAATCTTTGCTGATGAAAGAGATAGGAAGATATACTGATGCCTGATCGAATAACGCGAGAATACAGGATTGAGGGCCTGGACTGTGCTGAAGAGGTGGCCGCCCTGAAGCGCGCCCTCAAGAATGTTCCGGGCCTAGACGAGCTGCACTTCGACGTCCTGAACGGAAAGATGGCGGTTCTTTGCTCAATGGCTGGGTGTGACCCGGACGCTATTGTCGCTGCGGTCGCTGCGACGGGAATGCGCGCAAGGCCTTGGCAGAAGAGTGAAGATCAGGGAGAGTTGTCTTTCTGGCAACGCCAGGGCCGTGTCGTTCTGACTGCGGCCAGCGGGTTGTTTATGGGTGCAGGCTTCATTCTACATTGGTCCCTACACGGGAGTCTAGTGCGCGCTTTATCCGGCGGGGGTGAAGGAGCTGCTTTCCCCCCGGGAGTTTCGCTACTCTACGCTCTCGGCATTATCACGGGAGTGTGGTTGGTTATACCCAAAGCCGTTTCCGCGGCACGTCGCTTACGTCCAGATATGAATCTGCTGATGATCGTTGCGGTTATCGGAGCAGTTGCTATTGCTGAATGGTTTGAAGCCGCCGCCGTCGCCTTTCTCTTTTCACTATCCCTCGTCCTCGAATCGTGGAGCATCGGGCGCGCTCGGCACGCTATCAGCAAGTTGATGCATCTGTCACCGACAACAGCCCGTTACATCTGCCCCAATGCTGGCGACATTATGGAGAAACTCGTAGAGGACGTCCCTTTGGGTGTAACCGTTCTGGTAAGACCGGGCGAGAAGGTGCCGCTTGATGGTGTAGTGACGAAAGGCGAGACGAGTATTAACCAGGCCTCGATCACCGGGGAATCGATCCCCGCCGAGAAGTGCGAAGGTGACGATGTCTTCGCGGGTACGATCAACGAAGAAGGTGCCTTCGAGTTCAAATGCACGAAGGTCGCGAGCGACTCCACGCTGGCTCGTATTATGCAACTGGTTGAGGAGGCGCAATCGCGGCGGGCAACTTCAGAGCAGTGGGTTGAGAAGTTCGCCCGCTATTACACCCCCGCGATGATGCTTCTTGCCTTCGCCATCGCGGTACTGCCGCCATTGTTCGGCGGCAGTTGGTCAGAGTGGTTTTATCAGGCTCTGGTTATGCTTGTGATTGCGTGTCCGTGTGCGCTGGTCATCTCCACCCCCGTGAGTATTGTAGCGGGGGTGGCCGCGGCGGCTCGGGCGGGCGTACTCATCAAGGGCGGGGTCTTCCTGGAACTACCGGCTAAACTCCGAGCCCTCGCCCTTGACAAGACCGGAACCCTTACTTACGGGACACCAGAGGTTCAGAGTATCTATGCCCTCAACGGACATACCGAAGAGGAAGTGCTGTCACGGGCGGCTTCACTTGAGTCTGAAAGTGGGCACCCGATTGCCCGGGCTATTCTAAGGGAAGCTGAACGACGGGGAATTACCGCGCCCGGCGCAGATAGCCTGCGCGACATCCAGGGCAAAGGAACCGAGGCTCAAGTCGGTGGCAAGCGTTACTGGGTTGGAAGTCACCGCTTTATGCACGAGAAAGGCGCGGAGACGCCTGACGTGCATAAGTTGGCTGTCAGCATCGAAGATGCAGCCCACACCCTCGTTGCCTTGGGTTCAGATTCCCATATCTGCGGGCTCATTGGTATCTCGGATCGGGTGCGTGAAGTCGCAGCAGAATCCGTGCGGGCCATGCAGCAAGCCGGAATCGAGCACGTCGTGATGCTCTCAGGTGATAACTGGACGACGACGGCGGCTGTGGCCGAAGCAACAGGCATCAATGAGTATCAGGCAGAGATGCTGCCGGAGGATAAGGTTGCCGCAGTCGAGGCCTTGGTCGAGAAGTATGGGTATGTCGCGATGATTGGCGATGGCGTCAATGACGCTCCCGCCATGGCCGTCTCCTCCCTCGGTATCGCCATGGGGGCAGCTGGGACAGATGCGGCCATTGAAACAGCAGATATCGCCTTGATGTCTGACGATCTGTCTCGGATAGCTTGGTTAATCCAGCATTCCCGGCGCGTTATGCGTGTCATTCGGCAAAACATCGCCTTTGCTCTTGGCATCAAGGTACTCTTTATGGCCTTGGCGTTTGCCGGGGCGGCTACGCTATGGATGGCCATTGCGGCAGATATGGGCGCATCACTACTCGTAATCGCCAATGCGTTGCGTTTACTACGATCCTCGCCAAAAAAAGGTCCTGCCTGACGCTTTGCGGCAGCTGTCGCCGCGCCATACTTGCCGCATCGATCTTGAAATAGCCTGGTTTTGCATAGGTCGAGGGTATTCTGGGCTTTCTGGAAGCCTGCCAAAAAGTCGGTTCTTCGATTCAGAAAAAATAAGAAAGGAGATGAGTATGAATGCAATTATTGCTGTGCTGCGCGAGCCGAGTTGGTCGCCGTACTTGGTAGGAGTTGGGATTGGTGTTCTCTCGTGGCTGACTTTCCTTTTCTCAGATCATCCGCTGGGGATCTCAACTGCATTTGCTAAAACCGCCGGTATGCTCGAGAAAGCTGTTCGCGGCCCGAAGGTCGCAAATAAGCTCTATTACCAGGAGAACAAGCTGGTCGTCGATTGGGGCTGGATGCTGCTGGTCGGCGTATTCATTGGCGCGTTGGTGTCCGCTCGGATATCTGGCACGTTCCAATGGGAATGGGTGCCGCCGATGTGGGCGGCGGCCTTCGGTAGCAACATCTTTGCCCGGTTGGCGGTGGCCGTCTGCGGCGGTATTTGTCTCGGATTCGGTGCGCGCTGGGGCTGTGGCTGCACAAGTGGTCACGGCATCAGCGGCAGCATGCAACTCGTACTGGGAA
>CAZUCG010000360.1:0-3711 GCA_964619145.1 uncultured Lentisphaeraceae bacterium
AAGTTGCCCCAGCCAGGATAGTGATGCCGATGTAGGTCGCCAAAAGTGCGCTGTAGCTGCGCTGACAGAGTGAGCTCACCGCCAAGCCCAGCAGTCCATATACGAGGGTGGACGCACCTACGATGCAAAGGGCTTTGCACAAGGTCGCCATACTGATGCCCCCGCTTAGTGCGCACAACGCGGTGATCGGTATGGTGACCAGGAATAACACGAAAGAAATACCTAGCGTGCCGACTAGTTTGCCAGCCAAGATTTCACCTGGGCTGAGTAGGCAAGTCTGCAGCATCACGAAAGTCCGGCGCTCGCGCTCAGAAGTGATGGCGCTGGCGGTGAAGCCGGCGGTCAGTAAAATCATAAAGGTGAGCTCAGCGCCTAAAAAAATAGTAAACAGCTCATTGCTGTTGGCGTCGGAAAAGATGCCGCTACGCGGCCAGAGCAGGTACAATATCAAGCCCAACACCAGGGTAGTGGCGGCCGCCCCTAGGATGGTCTTGGCATTGCGCGCAGCGATGCTGAATTCACGCTGTAAGATCGGATTGCTGAAAAATGTACGAAAAAATTTAGCCATCGGAGGAAGTATTTGTGGGGTGAATTAAACGCCGTAATTTTGCCAGGGGCGGCGTTTTCGGCGTTCGGAGTGGTCAGAAATGCCGGCTATCGCTACGGCGGTGCATTTGCCTACCCCTGGTGAGTCACGGAAAGGAAGACTTGCTCCAAATCGGCTTGCTCTTCCTTGAATTCCATTACTCGGGCGTCGGCTTTGACGATTTGTTGCAGCAAGTCAGGGATGCTGTTTCGGACCCCGCTGAACAAGAAATGCACCTCGTTGGCGTTGACTTCCGGAGTCTGCACGCCCGGGAAATTTTCGCAGATTTTTTGCACCACTACCGGGTCGGAATCAAGAATTATGGTGATCTTCATATTCTCCTGGACTTTCTTGCTTACTTCAGCAACACTGCCGAAGGCCAGCATTTTACCCTTCTCCAGGATGCCAATTAAATCGCAGACGCCGGCCAGTTCTGGCAGGATGTGCGAGGACAGCATAATGGTTTTACCCAAATCACGCAGCCGCATAATGGTCTGGCGCATTTCAATCCGGGCGAATGGATCAAGGCCGGAAGCTGGCTCATCCAGGATCAACAGCTCGGGGTCGTGCAGCAACGTCTTGGCCAAGCCGATGCGCTGGGTCATACCTTTTGATAACGAAGCGACTTGGTAATCAATCATGTGCTGGGATTTGGTCAACTCCAGCACCGAACGGATGCGGCTTTCCCGCTGCCGCACTGGGATGTGGTAGGCGGCGCAAAAAAAGTCCAGATACTCCCAGACGCTCATTTGGTCATAGACCCCAAAATTATCCGGCATATAGCCGACAATGCGCTTGATTTTGCCGGCATTCTCGGGTGTGACCTCCAGGCCATTGATGAATGCCTGTCCGGCGCTGGGGCGATATAAGCTGCACAACAACTTGATGGTGGTGGTTTTACCGGAGCCATTCGGGCCGATATAGCCAAAGATAGTCCCCTTGGGGATATGCATAGTCAGGCCGTGCAGACCGCGTCCGCCACCGAAATCTCTGGTCAGGTTTTCAGTCTTGATCATTGTTCTTAAGGTCCGTATCTGTTGTCATCAATTATTAAGGGTGGCCTTGAGCGCCAGGATTTTCCAGTAGTTTACCCGTTGGCTAAGGGCGGCAGTGGAGCTGCTGCTGGATTGAGTGCTGACCAGTAAATTTACCCGGAATTTGTTTAATTCTGGCGAAACAATGGCCCGATCAGTAGTGTTAAAGACAAAAGTGTTGCCAGCGCTTTTGGCCGGTAACAAGATGTTGCCGTACAAGTCCTGCAATTCCAAGGCGAAAAGCGCTTTGCCACTGGGGTTGCTGATATCTAACTCAATGCTGATCTGCTTTACTTGGCTGAAATCCCCGGCGGGATAGACCTCCAAATCAAACGGCAGTGTGAGTTGGGAAGTATCCTGCAGGAATACCTCGGTGAACTCACCGTATTTATAGTTCTGCCGCAAGAAAGATCGGCTGGGGATATCTACGCTGCAGAATGCAGGCGGGAGTAGGAAATCTTCTGGTAACTCGCTGCAAGAAACCGGCAGTAAGTCCAAGTGGTAATCATAACCACCGAATTCATTGTCGTCGTTCAGGATGGCAAATTCTGGCCAAGACGGTGACGACAAAGGGGTAATAAGGCAGATGGTCGGATGCGGCAGACGCAACGCTTTGATGTAATTGATAGCCGACAGATATACCACATCGGTTTCCACGCCGTTGTCGTTGCTCAGCCTGGCAATGCCATCGGCAATGCGTAACGACAAGACATCGCCAGGCAACGCCAGTACAGCCCGCTGGATCTTCTGTTTGCCCTCCGGCAAGGCCCAAGGCTGCAAAACAAAACCTCGCTTCGTGAACTCCAACTTCGGCAGTGCGCACTTATCGCGCCCATAGTTACCGGCTATGTTCTCCCAGCATAGCGTGCGTGGGCGATATTGTTGCAACGACATCCGTTCCAAATTGAGGTGCTGCTTGGTGTAGGTCAGGCGCAATGGCGATGGCGCCAAGGCAGTGCCACCTTCGTGGCTGACACTCTTTGCCTGAGGCAAAAAGAAGGTCCGCAACACATCAGCACTGACAGTCGGACGGCAGTCGGCCTTGCTGAAAAAATTACCTGTACCCCAGCGGACGCCGGAAGAGCCGTCCCAGAGGCCGGCTGTGATGGCGGTAAAACTGCGCTCCGCCTGATTTGTTGCGACATTACGGGCTTTAATAAAGATGAAGGCAGTAAAAAGGACACTGCTGATGCATAGCACGCCCCAAGCTAAGGCCGGGCGACGGAAATGAAAAAAGACAATCAGAATAAAAGCGCCGGACAACATATATAGCCAAAATATTTTCATCACCAGCGATATCGGTGGTATGCTGAAGCCCTGCAGATGCTGCAGGGTAGTGTTGACTGCTCTGATCGCATCAGGGCTGTGGTTGTCTAAACGGTAATTACTGTAGCGGATGATGATATCCCACAACGGAATCATAAAATCCGAGTCTTGCTGAGACAGGAAAAATGGGTCAAAGCAAAGGCCGAGACTGCTGCCTAGGCCAGTGCGCCTTAGGCAGATGGCGGGTCGCCCCGCCATCTCTAACAGCACGCGACTGCCCAGTGGGGTCAGGATTTCCAGGAATTCCTGCTGGCAGGCTGCTAATAAATCGCCATTCTCATCGCGCTGGGGGGATGCTTTGGGCGGCAATTGGAAGGCCTCGCGGGCTTTGGCCAAGCCGTCAAAGTACTTCTTCGCTACTGGCTGGTAAGGCAGTAACGCAGCCAGAGGTGTGTTTTGTAGGCTGAGGGCCGTCTCGGCATCGCCAATCACCACACAACCACCGCGGTTGACAAAATCAAGAATGGCCTGCATCTGACTGAATTTGTAATTGCTAAGTTTCGGTCGCAATAATATCAACAGTGAAAAATCGCGGAAGCCGCTATAATGCTCGGGCACGCCTGCTTGGCGAAAATTACAAAAGTTGATTCTCCTCGACAGTTTTTCTTCTTTGGCGATATTGCTATAGCCGGCGATTTCATCATAGTCGGTGATCAAAGCGATTTGCAGGCGGTGGAGTTGTCCCTCCCGCAGTATGATGTCAGTCTTGTCAATCCGGGCGTTGTCTTGAATCAACGATGCGAGATAGCGTTCTGAATTCGCGAT
>CAZUCG010000361.1:0-3689 GCA_964619145.1 uncultured Lentisphaeraceae bacterium
AGTTGGCACAACTGGTTAGACTTTCCATATCGCCATTGAAACAGAGATTCGACAGCGGCCACTGTAAGAGCTCGTCTGCTTGGCTGAACAATTTTCTCGCACTAGGATACTCAGCCCACAAATCTTTACCCATTCCTGGGTACTGGGCGCCCTGTCCTGCAAACATTAGACCAATATGCATAGTGTCTCTCCTATTGAGAATAACCAGGTAAGTGCGGCAGCCCGAAGCGGGCTGACTAGTTGTTTACACCGTATTCTTTGACTAGTTTGATGATACTATCGTTAATATTATGGGATACCATCTCGCCAACCACGCGGATGCCATTGCGCACCGCCTTGGAATTGGAATTACCGTGGCCAATCACACAAACGCCATCTACGCCCAATAAAGGCGAACCACCGACTTCCGACGCATCCATAGCTTTCTTGCAGTCAGAAAAAGCACCACGAGACAAGAACGCACCGATCTTCCAGATGGTCCGCTCCATAATTTTGGCCTTCAGCATTCGGCCCATAGACTTGGCCAGCTGCTCGCAGGTCTTCAAGACTATATTACCGACAAAGCCATCGCAGACCACGACATCAACATTGCCAGCAAATAGGTCGTGCCCTTCGACATTACCAATAAAATTCATACCCGGTATTTCACGCAGCAGCTTAAAGGCTTCTTGAGTCAGGCGGATACCCTTGCCTTCTTCAGCACCGTTGCACAACAACCCTACCGCAGGGTTGCTCTGGTGCAGAACCATCCGGGCATATATATCGCCCATAATCGCAAATTGCGCCAATATCAACGGGGTGCATTCTACCGTCGCCCCGGAATCCAGGAAGATAAAGCGCCCGCTCTCAGAAGGAAATATGGTGGCAAGAGCAGGCCGATCTAAGCCTGGCAACATCCGCCATTTCAGATAGGAAGCACCTACTGCCGCACCAGTATTGCCGGCCGAAAAAAAACCCCTGGCCTTGTTTTTCTTGACCAAATCGACCGCGACACAGATGGATGAGCGCGGTTTGGCCCGAATGGCAAGCGCGGGATGTTCGCCCATCTCAATAACATCGCTGGTCGGCACCACTTCAACTCGCGAATCGCCGAATTTTCCTAATCGGCGCAGCCCGTCGTTGATTTGCACCTCGTCGCCAACCAAATAAAGATAGTAGGCCTCGCCATAATGGTCTAATGCTTCGCCTACACCAGCCATAATGGTGGCCGGGGCGTTGTCGCCCCCCATTATATCGACGGCGATGGGAATCGCACCCATCTTGATCAATCCTTCTTGCCTTCGATGTTGATAACTTGACGATTACCATACATCCCACAAGTCTTGCAAACACGATGTGGCAAGCACGGAGCCCCACAATTAGTGCAATTGGTGGGGGCAACGCCCTTATAACGATTCGCAGCTTTGCGAATCCGCACCCGCATCTTGCTGACTTTACTTTGTTGAACGGCCATCGTAATTCTCCTGTTATTCGACTATCTCAAAAATTTAATTCACCTGCTCGACTTAGGGCAACTGCAGATTATCGAGCGCCTGCCACGGATTGGGCGGCTCTTCGGCTAAATCTGGCAAATCGACCTCCGTAGATTCACAAGTACAACTGCCGGAATTCAAATTCTCTCCGCATTGCAAGCATAAACCGCGACAATCATCCCGACATAAAAAATGCTGCGGCAAAACTATTAATATATCCTCGCGGATATCGGGCGTCAAATCGAGAAGCTTAGCAAAAGCATCTTCGTACTCGTGGCAGACGTCATCGACCTGCAAAACAAGCTCGCCAGGGTCGTCGCAGCGGTCACATACGATTGCGATCTTAGCCTGCAACCGCCCGCGCACGAGAGCTGAGTTGACGCCCAAGGTGGTCAAGCGCAAGTCATACTCCAGCGGCTCTGGAAAGCTGAAACGCTCTTCTGCCTGGATATCCAAGTCAACAAAGCTAATCTGCCCGCGCAAGCAAATGCCCTCAGGCGGCAAATCAATCAACTGAAAACTTAACCCACTCTTGATATCCATAGCTATACGACTCCAAAACATAAACAGTTAATATATTACCGCTAATGATTTTTGCAATTGGCTAACTTAAAACTCCCAAATCGTTCTCCGGGCGTTAGTACAAAAACCCGCATTTTTACTTCTGCCAGCAGGGCATAGCAGCAAGAAAGCCAGCCCGGTCGTTCTGGGGCTGGCAAAACGGCCCGCGAGCGGTCAATCTTTTTTGCTCATCTCCTCGTCCTCGAATACTTCTTCAACGTCGTCAGTTAGCGTTGCAGCGGCAGCGTGATTGGCGGGAATTTTTTCGCGTATTTTCGCCAGCACCTTATCCGCCAGGGTGCTATCTTGGTCGAGGGCCTTCTTACTCTGTTCACGACCTTGCCCGATTTGCATATCCTCAAACGAAAACCAAGAACCGCGCTTTTCAATAATCCGCATCTCCAAGGCAACATCGAGGATGGAACCAGAACGGGAAATGCCCTCGTCATACATAATATCAAATTCGCTTTCCTGGAACGGCGCCGCCAATTTGTTCTTCACGACCTTGACCTTAACACGATTGCCCATCGCTTGGTTGTCAGGGGATTTGATAGTCGCCATACGGCGAATATCGAGGCGAATCGAGGCATAGAATTTCAAAGCCCGACCGCCAGGCGTGGTCTCAGGACTGCCGAACATCACCCCGATTTTTTCCCGGATTTGGTTGGTAAAGATAATGCTAGTGCGGCTTTTACCCACAATCGCGGTCAATTTGCGCAGTGCTTGGGACATCAGGCGCGCTTGCAGGCCCATATGGCTATCGCCCATTTGGCCCTCAATTTCTGCTTTGGGAACGAGCGCCGCCACAGAGTCAATCACCAGTACATCGAGAGAACCACTACGCACTAGCGTCTCAGCGATATTCAAAGCGTCTTCGCCACAATCTGGTTGCGAGACCAGCAAATCATCAGTATTAACACCGATAATGCGCGCGTAGCGCGGGTCAAGCGCGTGCTCAGTATCAATATAAGCGCATATCCCACCGGCCTTCTGAGCATTCGCCACGACATGCAGGCAGACGGTGGTCTTACCAGATGATTCCGGACCAAAAATCTCCACGATCCGTCCACGGGGGAAACCGCCGATGCCCATTGCTAGGTCGAGTGATAATGCGCCGGAACTGATGGCCGGTATATCCTGGTGGTCCTGGTCACCCAGGCGCATAATGGAACCTTTGCCAAAGGCTTTCTCAATTTGACCTAAGGCTAATTTTAAGTTGCGGTCGTGTAATTCAGCAGTAGAAACAGTCTCTTTTGCCATAGCAAAGCGTTCCTTTTTTTGGGGGTTAGATATAAACTAGAATTAATATTCGGCTTTGCCATAACTTAGTATGCTGTGGGCAAAGCTGCAAGTATGCATAAAGAAAGTCACAGACTTTCTTTATAAGTCACAAAAAATCCGCGTTCGCAGAAAAGAATTTAACTCCTCTTGTTCTAGGCACGAAACCTCAGCCTCAACCGCAGTCCGAAACATCTAGTGCGGCAATCTAAAAATCATTCAGAGCTTGCAGCAGCAGCAGCAGCGCCGCCTCGACACTTTGCCGACGTACCTGCAAACGGTCGCCAGAAAAATTATATCTCTGCACCGTAGTCTGGCCAGCGCAGAGGACCCCGAGGAAGACCGCCCCGATGGGTTTACCGGGCACGGCACCGCCGG
>CAZUCG010000362.1:0-2491 GCA_964619145.1 uncultured Lentisphaeraceae bacterium
GTAAGACCGCGATTCCTGAAACCGGCAAGCGGAAATACTTGACTGTGGAAGGGGATTCTTTACCCGAATCCTTTGAGCCTTCTGCTGCTGCAGCTGCGGAAGGCTCTGATGTAAACAAAGCCCAGCCCAAGCCCAGTGCGATGCGGCGTTATCTGAACATCAGCGAGTCGGATGATGACAACGCTCATAAAATCAGATCGGATGATGACAACGGTCATAAAACCAGAATCGCAGACACTCAGCACATTTCAACTAAGGGCATCCGCAAAACAGCGGATTGGCAGTCCAACCAAGCTAAGGATACTGAGGCGGCCGAGATCCGGATCAAAGTATCCTCCCGGGTTAAGCTTAAGAGTCCGATGCCAGAAGAGCCAGCAACGCAGTCAGAAAACGAAGAACTGCTATCGCAGAGCGGTATCAGTCAGAGTTTTCTGCGAAACCTACGCAATAGCCTGCCTGACGAAGCCGAGGAAATTGACCGAGATGGCATTTTGGAAGTCCGCTCTGCAGGCAAAGACGGCAGCTACGAATTGTTGGATTTATTTGCCAAAGGCGCTGAGAGTCTATTGTACCGAGCCCGGACTGGCAGGCAGATTTTTTGTGTCAAGGCGATCCGCAACCGTTTAGACGGCTGGCTAGGGAACAATAAGACCAGGCAGGACGAGGAGAAGTTACAGGACATCTCTTATAGCACCAAATTACGGCATTTGCGCAATGAGTACGATGTCGCCCGAGCGCTATACAGCGAGCAGGAAGAGATCCCGATCGTCAGGGTTTTTGCTCTGCGCCGGGTAACTAAATTCGGCTTAGAATTAGGCTATGATTTATTGATGGAATACCTCTGGGGGCATGACTTATCGCAGCGGAATCTTTTGAAGTTACTGACGACTGAAGATAAAATTCGCATTATGTATGAAGTCGTGCAAGCCTTGAACTATATGCACAAGCGTAAATTCATTCATCTTGACATCAAGCCCTCAAATTTAGTCTTGACCCACACTGGTCGGGTGCGGCTGATCGACTTTGGTATCTCTGTTCTGCACGGCCACACGAGCCGCTCCATCACTGGCACTGCCGGATACTTATCGCCGGAACAAATTGCCAAGGAGCCATTAGATGAAAAGACTGATATTTTCGCTTTGGGCTTAACTTTCGCCATCTTGTTTGGGGGAAAGCCGCTAGTTCAGTTACACAGTGAGTTAATGAACCGCTCCGTCCGCCAAGATGCGAAATTTCATCTTGAGAGTGGTAATGTCAGTGCGATCAGCGAGATTCCGGAACTGACTAATTTGCCTCAGATTGCTGAGGTAATCCGCAATTGTTCGATACTCAGGCGGGAAAGTCGCATTTCCTCCTGCAACTACTTGTTGTCTCAGCTACAGATCGCGGCTGAAAAATATGACATCAAGTTAGATTAGCTCATCGGGGTAGCCTTCGCTACAAGCTTGTTAATACCGCCAGCTGCAAAAGACACAGAGGGTTTTTTGGCCGTCGCGCTACCGCCGCGCGGCCTTTGCCCGGCGGCAAAAAAGAGGCCCAATCACTTTAGGGAAATTATGGCCAGTAAAATCATACCCTCCGGCTCGATCAGTAGCCCATTAGGCTTTCAGGCCTGTGGTGTAACGGCCGGCCTGAAACACAATGCTCAACCGGATTTAGCCCTCTTGTACTGTGAAGTACCGGCAGTCGCGGCAGCAGCTTTTACCTGTAATATCTTTGCCGCCGCGCCAGTGATTAGGGGTCGCAAAATCATTTCTGCCGGTCAGCCTGTTCGCGCGGTAGTAATCAACAGCGGCAATGCCAACGCCTGTACTGGAGAAGCTGGCCTGGCGGCAACTGAAGCGATGGCGACACAAGTCGCCTCTGCACTGCACCTGCAAGCAGAGGAAGTGCTAGTCTCTTCCACTGGTCGGATCGGCGTGCCAATGCCGATGGACATCATCAGGGCTGGAATTGACCAGGCAGTCAAGAAATTATCGCCTCAGGGTGGCCTGGCTGCCGCTCAGGCGATTATCACCACCGACACTCGCGCCAAACACATCGCCTGTCAGCTAGAGCTCGGCGGCAAAACCGTCACGATTGGCGGGATTTGCAAAGGCGCTGGGATGATTGCTCCGCAAATGCGCCACTGCCTGCCCCAGGCGACGATGCTGGCCTTCATCAGCACAGATGCCTGCATCGAGCGCGATGCATTGGGCGCCTGTCTGGCGGCATCTCTGGACAAGTCTTTCAACCGCATCATCGTTGATGGGGACACCAGCACTAACGACAGCGTCATCGCACTGGCCAGCGGTCTGGCGGGCAATCCAACCTTACGGCAAGGCACTGCTGAGTGGCAGGCTTTTTGCCAGACTTATCAGGAAGTTGTCAGCTACCTGGCAAAAGAGATGGTCTTGGATGGTGAGGGGGTTAGTCATTTTGTCGAGCTGAACGTCAGCGGCACCGACAGTGCTGCTGACGCCCGCCGGATCGCTGAAGCCATCGCGCGTTC
>CAZUCG010000362.1:2591-3686 GCA_964619145.1 uncultured Lentisphaeraceae bacterium
GGATGTTAATCTGAAGATTGTTTAATATGGAATTACGTCTGGAACCAAAACCCGTCTTAGCAGTCTGTCCGAATCCGGCTTGGCAAAAGACATTACGCTTTAGGCAATGCCGCGCTGGCGAGGTCAACCGGGCCTATCTGGTGCAAGAAAATGGCGGCGGCAAAGGTATCAACTTAGCCCGCGTCCTGCATAACTTCGGCTTCCCAGTAGCAGTATCCGGCTTTCTCGGCGGTCAGACTGGGCAGCGCTTGCGAGAGGAACTGCAGCGCCACGGCTACCAAGAATTGTTGATAGAGTGCCAAGCCCCGACACGTTGCTGCTATACGATAATCAACGATAATCGACAACAAGCCACAGAGCTGATTGAACCATCTGGACAGATCAGCCCAGCAGAGGTCGTGGCTTTACAGAAACGCCTCCAAGAGGCCAGTGCGGACTTCTCCGCCATCTGCCTATGCGGGACGCTTCCGCCGGGCGTAGACGGCGGATTCTATGCCGCTATCGCCGCTTGCGCACAAACCCTTGCTCTGCCGCTGCTACTAGATGCATTCAACGACGTCACAGCGACCTTAGCCGTAGGCGTGACGCTGTTAAAGATCAACGCCGCCGAATTACGCCAGCTTAGTGGCGAGGATGATTTACTTACCGGCGCGCGGGCCTTGCTAACTCATTATCATATACCTTGGTTAGGGATTACGGCTGGCGCTGACCGGGCCTGGTTGTTCAGCCAGGAGGCGATTTACTCTTACACTCTGCCACGCCTGCGGAACGTAGTTAGTGCCATTGGCGCTGGGGACTGTGTCACCGCCATTCTGGCCCGCCGGTTAGCTGAAGAGCCACGCGGCACCAAGATGGCAGAGCATTTCTCTGAGGCACTGGCTTGCGCCTCGGCATCCTGCTTGACTGACACGCCCTCGCTGTTTGCGCTTGAGGTGGCAGCAGAGCTACAAAAACAAATCACTTGCCAAACGCAACCCTGGCTATGAATTTCACCTCGACACTAATGCACGTCTTAGGGCATCCGAATTTGCCCTTGGACCTCGCCGCCTACCCTGAAGACGCACAGTTGCACAACTGCTGGAACTTCTGCTTGTT
>CAZUCG010000363.1:0-3669 GCA_964619145.1 uncultured Lentisphaeraceae bacterium
GCTGGTGGTTGCCAGGGGTAGTACGGGCCTGGCTGTCGTTATTTCGGCATCGCCACCTGCTGCGGCAGTTGCAGGCGGAAATTCACTCGCAGCACGCCCGCCATATCCACGCTGAATTTGCCGACTTAGGTGCGTTGTTGGCGGCAGTCGCTGCTAGGTGCTGCGGCATCAATTTCAGTCTTGGCATCCACGCTCGAGATGTGCACGCCAACAAGTACCCTTTGAAGATGTTGTGTCGGGACGTGTCTTTTGTCAGCACCTGCAATCGTGCCGCTGGGGCGGCGTTAGTCAAGCGGCTGCCGGATATTGCCGGGAAGATGCATTTGATTTACCACGGCTTGGAGTTGGCGGCCTGGCCTTTCCAGGAACAGGAGCCGATTGACGCGCCGCTGCTTTTTGTCGGGCGTTTTATGCCTAAGAAGGGTCTGCCGATTTTGTTGCGGGCGCTGGCGTTGCTGCAAGCATCTGGTGAGCGATGTGAACTAGTAGTACTGGGTTCTGGACCAGCCGAAGAAGAGTTCAAGGCATTAGCCGAGTCGCTGGGATTAGCCGAGAAGGTGCGTTGGCTGGGCGTCCTGCCACGGGAGCAAGTCGCGGTGCAGCTGGCCAAGGTCGAGGCGATTTGCGTACCCAGCGTAGTGGCGCGTGATGGCGATCGGGAAGGTATCCCGAATGTGGTGGTGGAAGCGATGGCCAGCGGCGTGCCTGTGGTGGCCGGAAAATCTGGCGGCATCGCGGAAATCCTGACTGCGGAGACTGGTTGGCCGGTGGACGAGGTGACGCCAGAAGCACTGCTGACGGCAATTCGCGCCCTGAGGCGCGACGACGCCGAGCGTGACCAGCGCCGGCGAAAGGCCCGGCAGCAAGTAGAGGCGAATTTTGACGCCTTGGCGCTAGTCAGGAAGCGGAAAAATCTTTTTCGGCGCTGACTATTGCTGGTCCGGGCTGATTTTCAATGGCAGTTTTTTTTCAGCAAAGTGTCCCTTTAACAAGGAATTCTGATGAGTGATGATTATCGGGCTAAGGCATTGAATTTTTTGCAGAATGAGACTCAGTTCCATCTCGGTTTTTTGCCGACCGAGCAGGCGAATCCCCTTAGTGCGAGCTTGGAAGAGGATTTTTTGCGTGATCCTGCTGCTGGTGTGCGTACTTTGCAGCGGGTTGACCGCGAAGTACTGACGATGGCCAAGCGGGTGTTGGCGTCCCAACAATTTATTGAGCTGCAGCAATCGTTGGCGAAAACGCTAGAGCAGGGCGGCAGAGTCGTGTTCTCAGGCTGTGGTTCAACTGGGCGACTGAGCATCTTGCTAGAGTCGATGTGGCGGCGCGCCTGCCGTAATAACGGTCTTTCCAAGTACGAGAATTCAGTCTTCAGTATTATGACCGGCGGTGATTACGCCTTGATTAAGTCGGTGGAGTTTTTTGAGGACTTTCATTCTTTTGGTGCCCAGCAAGTGGTTGAGATGGGCATCCAGGCCGGTGATTTGCTGGTCGCTATCACCGAGGGCGGCGAGACCTCGTCGGTATTGGGCACAGTCCAGGAGGCCTTGGCACGCGGTGCCCAGGCGTTCATAATGTTCAACAACCCGGCCGAGTTGTTGGCGGAGCGTTTGGAGCGTTCTCGGAAAGTGATTTGTGATCCACGGGTAGTGGTGCTGGATTTGTCGTGTGGGCCGATGGCAGTGGCGGGTTCTACCCGAATGCAGGCGACTACCTCGGAACAGCTAGTGGCGGGCGCAGCCTTGAATAGTACCCTTTGCCATTTTCTTGATTTGCCAGTGCCAGACTACGTCGTTGAGTTCCGTCGTTTGCTGGACGCGTTAGAGTGCTCGGATAGTGTGTCGACCTTGGCCGCATATACCCAATTTGAAGCTGAGACATATCGCCAGAAGGGTAAAATCACCTATATCGCGGATTATTTCTTGCTCGATATTTTTACCGATACCACTGAGCGTTCGCCGACCTTTATGCTGCCGCCCTTCCGACGGAAGGACGATACGCTGTCAGCGCCGTCTTGGGCCTTTGTAAAACACCCGTTTTGCAGCACACCGGCTACTTGGGAGCGGTTGTTTTGTCGGCCGTTGCGTTGTTTGGCCTGGCAACCCGAGGATTATATGCGGATGGGAGCGGGTGAAAAAATCGCCCAGCGGCCAGCGAAAATTTCCATCAGCGACTTACTGCAGTTTGAGATTGGCAACGAGTCTTCACCTGAGCGTTTCGCTGGTCTGCACGATTACGCCGTATTGCTTTCGTTTGCCGATGAGCAGATTGCCTATCCTGCGGCTGATCAGATTAAGACGCTGTCTCTGGCTAGTACTGCGCCAGCTGATTTTTCTTTGCCGTCGTTGCCGGTGGGTGGTGCCTCGATGCCGTTGCGTTTGATGGATCATTTGGCGGTAAAATTGACTCTGAATACTATCTCCACGGGCACGATGGTGCTGCTCGGGCGGGTTAGTGGTAATTGGATGAGCTGGGTGGAACTCAGCAACAAGAAGCTGCTTGACCGCGGTATCAGGTTGATTGCCGAACTAGGCAAGCTGGAATATCCCGCGGCTGGTGAGTTGTTGTTCAAGACGATGGCTGAAGTAGAGGCGCGGGCTCAGCCTGGCCAAGAGCGGATTCCAGTGGTGAAAGTAGCCTTAGAATCGCTGTTGGAAAAGCGCTGACATTAGAAGATCTTTCCTCCTGCAAATCGTGGTGGTCAGTTCCTCTGAGGTGTTAGTGGAAATCATTTTACCGGCGCGGTGATAAATTGAGGTGCCTAGCAACCAGAGGCTATTGTTTGGCCGATGTTTTCTAATTGACGGAGGATTTGTATGGCGACTGCAGAATTTGCTGATTTGTGTGCGCTTCTGGAGCAATCCCGGAAGATTGTGGTATTCACTGGTGCTGGTGTCTCGACCTTGTCTGGTATCCCGGATTTCCGTGGCCCGCGGGGTGTCTTTGCCCAACGCTGGCAGCGCTGGTCGGTGGAGGAGCTGCACGATATTGAGGTCTTCAGGGCGCATCCAGATGCGTTCTATAGTTATGCCAAGGATACTTGGTATGCATTTGATACCCTGCCGACCAATATCGTGCACGAGGTCCTGGCGGAAATGGAGCAGAAACACCTGCTGGAAGCAGTCTATACTCAAAATATTGATATGCTGCATCAGAAGGCCGGCAGCCAGCGGGTCGAAGAAGTGCACGGCACGATGGCAATGCATCGTTGTTTGAACTGTGACCGCGGTTTTCCGTTCGCTGAGATTAAGGCAGTCGTGCTACGTGATCAAGTGCCGTATTGCCCGAAGTGCCAGGGCCTGATTAAGCCGGAGGTGATCTTCTTTGGCGAGAATTTGGATGGCGAGCTGCTGCAGCGCGCCCAGCGGGATTTTGCCGCTGCTGATTTGACCCTGGTGTTAGGTAGCAGCCTGACGGTGCAGCCAGCGTCCAGCTTCCCTTTGCTGACGGTTCGGCAGAATGGCAAACTGGTTATTGTCAATGGCCAGCCGACGTCCCTGGATCATCTGGCTGCGCTACGCTATGATAACCTGGAGACAGTCTTTAGCGCGCTAAAAAACTGGCTCCAGACGCAGTGACAGCTGAAGAATATAATTATTGTATTGATTCGCTGATCAGCATTGAGCCCCCCTCTTCTGCCTGCCGCCTTAGGCGGCAGGCAGAAGAGGG
>CAZUCG010000364.1:0-3661 GCA_964619145.1 uncultured Lentisphaeraceae bacterium
TAATATGCACCACAAAATCAACAAAGCGGCCGGGACTCCCCATTGCATATAGTCTGAAGTCACAAAACCGGTCGTGGTGATGAGACTGGTGACTTGGAAGGCGGCACTGCGCAAATAGGCCTCCACACTCCTGGCCACCGTGCCGTTCATACTGTGGATACCAGCCGGACAATGCAGGTACAATAAAATGCCAATTAACGCGGACGCTGCGATAGTCAACCAGGCAAAAAACCGGAATTCCTCATCGCCAAAGAAGCTGAATTTACGGTTGATAAACATCTTGACAATGAGAGTAAAATTGCAGGCGGAGATAAACATAAAAAAAATCACACTCCACTGCAGGAATGGGCTATCATAATGGCCGATACTTTTCGCTCTAGTCGAAAAGCCACCAGTAGAGACCGTGGAAAAAGCGTGACAGAGTGCATCAAAAATCTCCATTCCGCCTTGCCAATATACTAATGTAGCCATTGAAGTCAATAACAGATAGACGCCCAAAATCAGCCTGACCGAACTAAGCAGCCGCGGTGTAATCTGCTCATTATCGGTCTTCAGGCCGGGCACTTCGGCATTATAAAGTTGATTCCCTTTGCCAAAATTCATCAACGGGAGTACTAACAGCACAAAAAACACTATTCCCACACCACCGAACCAATTCAGCAAACAACGCCAAAACAGCAATCCATCGGGCAGGCTCTCCAATCCTCCAAGCAATATCTCTCCATTGCGCAAAGTTAGCGTATTGGCAATCACGCTGGCGCCAGTGGTGGTGAGCCCTGAGGCTGTCTCGAAGATCGCATCCACAACCGTCATCTTGGCGATAACATAGAATGGCAGCGCACCAAACACAGAAGCTGTCAGCCAGGAGAAAGCGACGGCCGCGAAGCCTTCCCGGACGCCTGTTTTAACTTCACGTTCGCCACGCCGGCGGCGGTCAGTCACAAACCACAGTAAGCCAGCAAACATAGTTATGCCCGCACACAGGAAGATCTGCTCGCTGACTATAGCAGCATCCTGCTGTAGATACGACACTGCGGCAGCGACAGCCATCCCGAGGCCAAGGAATATCAGCAACAAAGAAATAATATGAACGATCGCGCGGTAATTCATTATAAAATTCGTTATTCAAAGAAGGGCTTAATCTGCCGTTCAGAGGTAGGTGTCACGACAGTTACCACAATATCGCCTGCCTGCAACATAGTGCTGCCAGCCGGGGTTATCACTAGTGCACCCCGAAAAATCATCGCCAACACTAGCGCTGAAGGTAAGCGGCAGTCCTTAAGCAATTTTCCATCAAGCTGCGAATTAGGTTTAACAGTGAACTCAGTAAGATATGCCTGGAAGGCCTGCAAACGAGAATCAATACGGAACGTACCTTCTTCCATTAGCCGAAAGATGGTATTGAGCGAAACCAAGGTGGTATTAAAACCGCAGTCGATAACATCCATCACCGGGACGATGCTGATATATTCCGGCTTATGAGTTACCGCAATTACCTTCCGAGCACCGAGACGTTTGGCAATAATACAGCAGAGGATGCTGTTTTCATCATCGTCACCTGTACTTACAAATGTATCACAACTGTCAATATCAGCCTCATTCAGGACTTCCTTGTCAGTAGCGTCCCCCTGGACAACCATCACCCCGGGCGGCATCCTGGCCAAGAACTGCTCGCCCACCTCTTGTGAGCGCTCTATAACCCTGACTTCCATACCGGCACTCAGGACATCGCGGGCAACTATTTCGCAAAGCCTGGTCGCGCCGGCAATAATCACCAACTGCTTCTTGCGTTCAGTCTCTTCAGAAGCGCCGTTCAAAAAATCCTCGACATAATCTTTACGGCCTGCGACGTATATTTTATCATTGGGCTGGAGCACTGTATCGCCGTGGGGGAACATCAGCTGATGCCCCCGCACCAAGGCGGCAAAGCGGATATTATTGAGAATTTCCACTCCTGGGAGTTCTTTAATGCGCAAGCCTTTCAACGGGGAATTCGGTGAAATTACTGTCGTTACCATCGTCGCCTCTGGGTGGGAAAAGATCACCCGATCCAAAACAATCCGGCGGCGCAAGACGTCCAGGACCTTGCGCGCACATTCGGCCGGTGAGGAAAAAACTTTGCCGACACCAAAGAACTCTGGTGTGAGACCGTCTTTTTCCGAAAAGACATCATAGGAATAGATTCGGCAGATACTTCTTTTGACTCCGAAATGCCCGGCAATTTGGCAGGCTAGGATATTGGCAGCCTGATCACCGCTAACGGCCAACAGCAGGTCGGCCCGGGCAATGCCGGCCTTTTTCATAATCTCGATATTGGTCGCATCACCGGCCAAGGTCATTACATCGAGCTTATCTCTCAGTCGGGTAAAGCCCTCTTTGGAGAAATCGATGATGGTGATATCGTTCACCGAAGTGCTCAGTCGTTCGGCCAGGAGACAGCCTAATTCACCTGCGCCAATAATGATGATTTTCATAACTTATTCCGCCGAAAACAGTTAACAACAGCAGGCATTATTCGTGCCTGTTCGGATTCGCCTAACCCGGCATTGGCTATACGCACGCTATGAGCTTGGACCAAGGTAATGAGCGAATGCGGTACAACAGTAGAGGCATCACTGCTCTAGAATTCGTGGCGTAAATTGAAAATTTCGGCGCCACTGAACTGGCTCGTAAGATTTTTTCGCCTGCCGCAAGCCTGGGATGCCCAAATCTTGTTCCCGGTTGACAAATTCGTATTTACCCAGCAGGCTCTTCATCATTTGCTGGTTAAGGAACTGTGCCCCGCCTTTATAATTAATATCGACTTTTTCAAAATGCTCATCACAAGTATTGGAGTTCAGTCTGGTAAAAATCGAGAAAGCTACGAGTTTTTTGTTCACGTATAGACAGAAGCCTTCTACGGCCAGTTCATCTACGGCAGCAAATGTCTGCTGCAAAGCAGCAGCTTCCATCCGAGAATAATTACTCGTCTCCCGACTGGCATACCAACTCTCTGCGAGTGGCTGACAGGCAGAGATACAGTCTGCAGTGAATGGCAGAACTGCGTGATCAGGATAAGACTGCAAAAATTGGGCAATGAGATTTTTCTTTTTGCCTAGTCTCCGACCTCGCAACGACACCAAGCTAGCTACCGAGTACAGATATTCGCCCACATCACGACTAGCTTTTTCCACCATATACAGCGAACGTATTTCCGGATAGGCCTGGACATATTCGGCCGGCACATTTCTGATTATCCCGGCATATCCGTGCTGCTGGAAGACAGCGGTAACTGCCTGCAGCAATTGCGGAGAAGGCCAGCGTTCAGGATTCAAACCGCCGGGGAAAAGCAATATATCCTCGCCGCGATCGCCTGGACGCGGTTTGCTCAGCGCGGCCTGGGTGTACGCCCGCGGCAGCAAAGCGGCCTGCTCAGGCGGGTACCACACCCAGGGCAAGTCAGCAAAGATGGTAAATTTAGTGCAATTAGCACACCCCCACGCATATAAATTCAAAAAATTCATTTCGCAGCTATGCGGTTCGAGTGCGAGCAGCAATGGTTCCAGTACGGGTTTATCCGCAAGTTCGATTGCCTTGAGGCTGTCCAACGAAAATGATGTCATAAATAAAAAAGTCCAGTTTATAAAAAGCGAAAGGGGACATATTGTTGCATCTGGATGCC
>CAZUCG010000365.1:0-3652 GCA_964619145.1 uncultured Lentisphaeraceae bacterium
CTCTCTGGAGAGCCGTCGGGAACGGCAGAAAGATGAAATCCGCCGAGGCGGAAAAGAGAATTCTTAATTATGTTTGTAGATCGAGTTAAAATCAGGGTTGAGTCCGGGCACGGCGGTAGTGGTAGCATCAGTTTTCGACGAGAAAAACACGTCCCTCTAGGTGGCCCGGACGGCGGCGATGGCGGCAACGGCGGTGATATCATTGTGCAGGCAACCAATAGCGAACAAAGCCTGGTGGACCTGAAATTTCAGCCACAATGGAAAGCCAACCGCGGCGGCGATGGCTCCGGGCAGAAGAAACACGGCGCCAATGCCCCTCACCGCCGGATCAAAGTCCCGGTCGGGACGCTAATCTTCGACAAGAGCACCGATGAATTACTCTGCGACTTAAAAGAAGACCAGCAAGAATTTGTGGTCGCCAAAGGCGGTCGTGGCGGTAAGGGCAACGTACACTACGCCTCTTCTGTCAACCGCGCGCCACGCAAAGCTCAATCAGGTCTCGAAGGCGAACTTAAGGAATTGGAGTTGGAGTTAAAGACGGTAGCCGATGTGGGCTTGGTCGGCTTCCCCAATGCCGGTAAATCGACATTCTTGCGCGCTGTCTCACGGGCGCGTCCGAAGGTAGCGGCTTATCCATTTACGACCCTGCACCCGAATGTCGGGGTGATCGAATTTGAGGATTTTCGCCGGCTGACAATTGCTGATATACCAGGCCTGATCGATGGCGCCCACGAGAATGTCGGTTTGGGACACGCATTCCTGCGCCATATCGAACGCTGTCGGATATTCTGCTATGTCCTCGATATGGCTGGAGTGGACAACCGAGACCCGCTGGAAGATTTTGCCGCTCTGAAGGACGAGCTTGAGCATTATGAACCGGGCTTATCCTCCCGACCCGGCATTATCATCGCTAACAAAATGGACCTACCAGAGGCGGCTGAGAATCTCAAACGCCTGCAGGCTAGTGCCCCCGGACTGGAAATTTTTCCCACCTGTGCGGAGTTAGCGGAAAAGACCGCGGCGGTAATTTCCGCCCTGCGGGCGTTACTTGAGAGCATCCCAGCAGAAGACGAAGGGGCGCTATTACGCATTCTCGCTCGCCGCCGCAAGATGGCAAAGATTGTGCCCGCCCGCGAAGACGAAGACGATGAATACGACTTTTGAAGCCTGCGATTCCTTCGCGCGATGATTCTTCATCGAGCGTCGCCATAGTTCTCCTGGATAGACATTTTAATGAACTGGTATTTTTTGCTGATGTTAATTTTGCTCCCTATAGGGCTGCTACTGTTGCTGTTCGGGCATCGGGGCAAGGCCGCCGTGTTAGGACAGCAGGGCACGCCTGAAATCAGACAGCTGGCACTCTGGCAGCCATATCAGGAATTGATGCTGGGGTTCATTTTGACTTTCGCGGGGCTGTATTTCGCCCGCCGGACTTTCGCCGGAGAAGTGGCTTGGAATCTAGCCCTGGCTGCCGCGGCACTAATCGCCCTGCTCAGCACTTGGGGGGCATACGCTCGCTTCCGCGCGAGCTGGTGCGCGGTCGAATTCCCCCAGCCAGGCAAACAACGCGTCATCCGTTACCAGTTGTCATTTTGTCTGGGCTTGGCCAGCACGCTGCTGGCGTTGTTGGCGGCTTTCGCCTGGCAGCTGACTGAGTTTTGAATGTTTTACTAGACTCAGTTTGTCCTGCACAGCTAATTTTTCATCATCAGCAAATAAAGGGAACAATTATGTACGTTGGCAGAATCGTTGCAATTGCTCGCAACCAGGCGGGTCAAGGCGCCGCGTTGTACCGGGTCTCCTCCCGTTCCTTCCCTAATCGTCAAGCGGTGGTTCTCGACCAGGCGATCGCCATCGTCCCCAAGCCGGGCTACGAAAATGACATCAAAAAAAATCCCTACATCGCGTATAACTGCCTGCGCTTCGCGCGCAATTATGCCATCGTCAGCAATGGCTCGCACACCGACCCCATAAGCGAGAAAATTGCGGCTGGTTTGCCACCGCGGGACGCGCTGGCGTATGTGATGCTCTCTATGGATTATGAGCACGACAGCTTGGATACCCCCAGAATCACTGGCTTGGTTACGCCTGACGGCAGCCAGGGTTTTCTGGCCATCGTGCGCAAAGACGCGTTATTGGTCAGGGAGTTTTCCCTGCAACCCGGGCAGGCTTTCTACGTCTGCACTTACGAACGCAATGAGCCGTGTTTGGCCCAGTGCGATGATTCCTATGACGCCAACAATGCCACGGAAGCTTGCGCATTCATTATGCAAAAAGGAGTCTTCGCGGATTTTGAAAAACCCATCTCTGCCGCCTGCGCGGTTGCTGACAGCAGGGGCAATTTCAATACTGCAATAGCCTAAATTTAACAGGGAGATTTTTGTTATGGATACAAGGATAGTCGCCAAATTGGCTGAAATTATGACTCGGCATCAGTTGACGGAATTGGAAATTGCTGAAGAGAACTTCTCGGTGCATCTCTGCCGTGGCCGGGCTGATGACTTTACCGAAAACTACACTCTGCAGAAGAACCAAAGCCCAGCTGTGGCCGAAAAACCAGCCGCCGCTCCGGTTATCAGCACGGTCTGTATCACTGCACCTATGCCAGGCACTTTTTACAACGCCAGCAGCCCCGAAGCCGCGCCTTTCATTAAAGAGGGCGACGATGTCAGCCTCGGCAAGGTAGTGTGCATCGTCGAAGCGATGAAAGTGATGAATGAAGTCAAGGCCGAAGTAGCAGGCAATGTCAGCAAGATTCTAGTCAAAAATGGCACTCCAGTTGAATTCGGACAACCGCTTTTTGAGCTAATTGTCCCTTAAAGGAAGGCGACGGCGTGCCGGTATGTACGTTTACTCTAATTTTGTTTTTCCGGAGGGGCGCAGCAAAGCCCTGACAATGAGTTATGATGACGGTGTGGAAGAAGACCGGCGACTAGTTGAAATTTTCAATCAGTATGGTCTCAAAGGGACTTTCCACCTCAATTCAGGGCGGCAGGGAGTCAGTACCTTGGCCGATGCCCGGGTACTGTACCAGGGGCACGAGGTCTCTTGCCACAGCAAGAACCATCCGACTCTGGAGCGCATTCCCAATGTCTGTATTCTCAATCAGATGCTGGAAGACCGGCTGGCGTTAGAGCGCCTGGTCGGTTATCCGGTGCGCGGGATGTCATATCCCAATGGTGGCTACAATTCCGAGATACTGCCTATTCTGACCAGTGCCGGCATCGTCTATTCCCGCACCACACTCAGCACCGGCAAATATAGCCTGCCGGACAATTGGCTAGTCTGGCACCCTACTTGCCATCATAATGATGACTTATTGGCGCGGGGTGAGCATTTCAAGCAATTGCATTCTTTATTCAGTGTCTTTTATATCTGGGGGCACAGCTATGAGTTCGCTCGCCAGAATAACTGGGCTTTAATTGAGAATTTCTGCCAGAGTATGGCCAATCTACCCAATGTGTGGTACGCCAGCAATATCGAAATCTATGATTATGTAATGGCGGCTCGGCGACTGGAATTCTCTGCCGACGGCAGCCTGGTTCACAATCCCAGCGCCTTGGCGGTCTGGCTTAAACTCTCTGCCAATGGCGAAATCAAAGAAATCTCGGCTGGACAAATTGTGTCCCTGGCCTGACCCCCTCCTCTCCCT
>CAZUCG010000366.1:0-3651 GCA_964619145.1 uncultured Lentisphaeraceae bacterium
AGGACACCGGGTTTTCATCCCGGCAACAGGGGTTCGAATCCCCTTGGAGATGCCAACTGCTTCTTACCATAACGCCAATCCGTTGGCGTTATTTTTTTGTCATAAAATACTGCTGATCTGATATTACGGTAGTTTCAATAAGCAGCTAGCAACCTTGCAGAGGCTGACAAAATTGCCAGCTGCTTGCAGCTCGACATTTTTATTCTGCTGGCTGAATATACTGGGCTAAAAAATATTTCTTCCCCGATATCAGCAATGCAGCAGAGAATCATCTACTCTAGGCTAAAAAAAAAGCATGGCTTTCACCATGCTTTTTTGCCTCCCGGCCTAGCGGGCGGCTTTCGCCTTCGTGACTAACTGGGCAAACGCGGGTGCGTCAACCACCGCCAAATCAGCCAGCATCTTACGGTTAATTTCGATGCCAGCTTTCTTCAGGCCATCGATAAACCAGCTGTACTTAAAGTCCAAAGCCCGGCAGGCGGCATTGATACGCTGGGTCCACAGGCGTCGATATTGGCGTTTCTTCTGTTTGCGGCCAATATAGGCAAAAGCCATAGCCCGATCAACAGAGATATAGGCCTGACGGATAAGTTTGCTGCGGTTGCCGCGATAGCCCTTGGCTTGTTGTAAAACTTTGCGGCGGCGTTTACGGGAAGCTGGTGAACAAGTAACTCTCATTGTCTATCTCTCCTTACCTTCTCACTTCAAACCATAGGGCAAACTGGCTTTCATCCGGCTCATCTCGGTCGCCTTGACCTCGACAGCACGACCCAGACGACGTTTGCGTTTGGAGCTTTTCTTGGTGAGGATGTGCCGTTTGTTGGCACAGTTGCGCATGAATTTACCCGTCCCGGTCTGCTTGAATCGCTTGGCAGCCGCTTTCCTGGTTTTCATTTTTGGCATAGTTCGTTCCCTTTTAGGTTGCGAGTTTGGGGTTGTACGGCCAGGTCCCAGGCCGGCAAAAATCAGCCGGACGGTCGCTGGCATCGCAAATAAAAAACCGTTCCCAGACCTCTAGGATGCAGGAACGGTTGATCCGCACTGTTTTCGCTTTAGCTCTCGTCCTCAGCAGGCTGAGCAGCAGAACTTGCTGGTTTTTCAGCAGCAACAGTGGGTTTGTCCTTGGCCTTGTCTTTCCGCGATGGCGCTTTGGCTGGCGCTTTGTATGACAAAATCGTGGCAATGCTCCTGCCCATTCGTCGAGGCGGAGAGTCGATATTAGCGACCTCTTCAAGCGCCTTAAGCATTTTGTTCACGACTTCTTCGCCGATCTCAGGATGAGCCATCTCTCGACCGCGAAAGGCAAGTAAAAGTCTTACTTTATCACCTCTTGTCAGAAATTCAACTATTCGTCGGCATTTTATTTTAAAATCGTTGTCATCGATATTGGCGTGGAGCTTGATTTCCTTCACCTTCGGCTGGACTTGGGTTTTTTTAGCCTCACGTTGTCTTTTCGCCTCATCAAACTGGAATTTGCCATAGTCCATAATTTTGCAGACGGGATTATCTGCTTTGGAAGGCATTTCCACCAAATCGAGTTCGGCCTTACCGGCCATGGTCAATGCGGTTTCAAATGAAACCAGTCCGAGCTGTTCGTTGGTTTGGGAAATCAGACGGACTGTTTTCCCTCGTAAAAATCTGTCACCGGCTCTTAGTTGACGCACCTGCTAGCACTCCTCTTTTGACAATGTATTCAAACGACCTGCGGGATTCACCGCAATTTCAAGCTGAGTTGTCTGCTTAGAGCAACCCAGCAATCCCATTTTATGACTAATTCAACTGCCCTCTGTCCTTCTCTGACTCATTCCTGCCTGACGAAACAAATCCTAACAATCTGTTTGCGCTTGACACTCAGGACACTAACTTGGCATTGCTTATGGAGGGCACTGCCCCGCTTCAGAGCAGCACTTACCTACCAAAGCTTATCACGGCACTAGGTTCAATGTACTGCCAGTTAGGCAAATTTCTTATCAAAGACAGAAAATTCGCGCTAAAAAATTATCCTCTAGGCCATTTCGGCAATTTCTTTTTCAATTCGGACCACAAAATCGACAAATGGGCAACTGCCTTCTTCGCCGTTAGCCCGGCTACGCACGGCTACCTCGGTACTCTCGGCTTCTTTTTCACCCACGATCAACAAGTAGGGGATGCGTTGTCCACGGGCCCGACGGATTTTCCCGCCAATGGGGTCAGCCGCGACATCAACCGAGACGCGAATTTGCCGCGTCCGCAATTCAGCCGAGAGTTGCTGGGCATAGACCTCAAAGCGCTCGCTAATAGGCAAAATACGGACCTGCTCTGGCGCCAGCCAAGTCGGAAACGCGCCGGCATAATGCTCGGTGAGGATGCCGAAGAAGCGCTCCAGCGATCCCAGCAACGCCCGGTGCACCATATATGGCTGATGCTTCTGACCGTCGTTACCGATGTAGCTGATATCGAAACGTTCCGGCAGATTGAAATCGAACTGGATGGTCGTAGTCTGCCATTCGCGGCCTAGGGCGTCCTTGATCTTTAAATCAATTTTGGGACCATAGAAAGCCCCGCCGCCCTCATCCACCTCACACGGCAAGCCCTCAGCCGCCACTGCCTCACGCAATGACTCGGTAGCCTGTTCCCAACGGCTCGGCTCACCGACCGCCTTGGCTGGCCGAGTCGCCAGATAAGCTTTGATTTCTTTAAATCCGAAGCATTTCCAGATATATAGGCTAAAGCGCAACACTTCACGAATTTCAGCCTGAATTTGTTCCGGGGTGCAAATGATATGTGCATCATCCTGAGTAAAGCCGCGCACCCGCATCAGCCCGTGCAGAACGCCGGCCTTTTCATAACGGTAGACAGTACCCAATTCTGCCCAGCGGCAAGGCAACTCACGATAAGAGCGCGGGCGTGACTGGTAAACCTTAATATGGAACGGGCAATTCATCGGTTTGACATAATACGCATCGCCATCGATATCCATTGGCGAGTACATCCCCTCGCGATAAAAATCCAAGTGGCCACTAGTCTCCCATAACGAAGCCCGACCGACGTGCGGGGTGTACAGCATCTCATAGCCGTGTGCATAATGCGCGGCCTTCCAAAAAGTCTCGATAGTATGGCGGATACGGGCGCCTTGAGGATGCCAACAGACTAGCCCAGGACCGATTTCTTCGTGTGTGCTGAATAAGTCCATCTCCACGCCAATCCGCCGGTGGTCGCGCTTCTTGGCTTCTTCTATCGCGGTCAGGTAAGCCTGCAAATCATTCTTGTTGGCAAAAGCCGTGCCGTACACGCGCTGCAACATTTTGTTCTTCTCGTTACCACGAAAATATGACCCTGCGATGCTCAGCAATTTGACCGCTCCGATCTGCCCGCTGTGTTCCACGTGTGGGCCGCGGCACAAGTCGATGAAATCGCCGCATTCGTAGAGGCTCACCGTTTCGTCTTCGGGGATATCTTCGAGGCGGGATAGCTTAAAAGTCTGTCCGCTGGCAGCAAACAAGTCGTGTGCTTCAGCACGACTGATTTCTCGGCGGACGAATGGCATTTGCCGACCGAGCATTTTCTTCATTACTTTTTCGATTTCCTTGAGTTCTTCGGTAGTTATCCGATGCTCCATATCGAAGTCGTAATAGAAACCATCTTCAGTACTCGGACCAATGTCGAACTTGG
>CAZUCG010000367.1:0-3649 GCA_964619145.1 uncultured Lentisphaeraceae bacterium
GATATGCTGTTCCGCGGGGTCATCTGGCGGGTAGGTCGCATAGGCGCTGGCCTTGCCGTCGGCTGACAGCGCAGGCAGGCATTTCTCGATGTATTGGGTGGAGCCGGTGGCATCAATCAGTCGTGACACGCCAATGCCGCCGGTGATTTCCAACACCGCGTCCTTGAGTGACTGTTTTTCAGTATTGATAACGTAATCTGCGCCAATTTTTTTGGCGACTGCCAGTTGGCAATCCTTGCGGGCCGCGACAATCAGCGGGCAACCGCCAAGCAGTTTGATGCCACGGCAGAAAGCCAGTGCCACCGAGCCGGCCCCGAGCAGCAACGTCGCGGTATTCAAGGTGACCCCGACGCTGTGGGCAAAGCCGGTGACTTCCTTCAGGGTGATTAGCTGGACAGCATCCGCGGGGTCAAGATTCAGTTCGGCCGGGATGCTCAATTGATACTGTGAATAGCTGTTAGCCGGTGCGGCCTCATCGTCCGCTTTCCAGGCGACGAGGTCGGTCACCAGGCCATATTCTGCAAAGCCGCCCCACATCGAGCTGAAGTCGCCGATTCTATCGCCGGGATAGACTGGTGTTGAGCGGAAGACGATATCGCCGAGACGGTAATTCTTGACTTTTTTGCCGACTTCGTGCACGACTCCGATGCTTTCGTGGCCGAGGACGCCAGGGTATTCCTGTTTCCACGGCAGTTGGTTATGGATATGCTTCTTGTCGGTGCCGGTGCAGGAGGCACAGGCAAGATGTTTGCAGAGGCACTGATAGTCGTTCGGTTCCGGCATAGGAATGTCTTCAATCCAGACTTTCCCTGCACCGTCTGTAATCGCTGCTTTCATAGCTGAGTCCTTTCCTTGTGGTTTGCTGCCGCCTCGCGCTGCAAAATGCGAGCCTCGGCACAACTATTTTCTGCTTGAACTTACCTCAAATTGAATCTGGGAAGGTATATCTTTTGCGCTTCAGGGATTTTTTCTTATATTCGATGGCTTGTTGGGGGCAGCGTTGCAGGCAGGCCATACAATGGATACAGTTACCGTGCCAAGCAGGTTTGCCGTTTTCGATGCTGATGTTATTCAAGGCGCAGAGTTTAGCACAGGTCCCGCAGCTATTACATTTCTCTGTACTATAGAAGCCCTTATCGTTGACTTTTTTGGCGAAAAGTGCACCAATGCAGGAGGTAAAAAATGCGGGCAACAGTCCTTTTTTGACCACGAACTCTTTTTTGTTGACTAAAATGCTTGCGGCGATTTTCGGGAGTTGGGTCTGGGCTGCAGAGATTTTGCGCTTGATTCGCTCTTCTGATTCACTGCCAGTCAGGAGGATATAATTTTCCGGCATTACTATTGAATAGCAACTATCGAGACGAATAAACTTCCCTAAATATTTGCAGGTATTAGAGGCAAAGCCGCCCATTGTGCAGACGGCGAACACGAAGCATCCTTCTGGAATCTCGAGTTTTTTGCTAAAGTCGAGCACGACGCGTGGTGGGCGCCAGGCGTGGACTGGGAATACGAGGCCGAGGCGCTCATTGGCTTTACAGGCCGGTGGCGTCCGCCCTGTCTTCAGGTACTCAATCATATCGATGGCTTGGTCGCCAGTCTTAGCGGCTAATTCCCGAGCCACCCAAGCTGAATTGCCTGTAGCAGAAAAATAATAGATCATCAGGCTTACCCCTTGTGCTTTTTTGCGATTTTAATTTATCCACCCAAATGCGCGAAGTGCAAGCCGTGAATCGGCTTGCAGGGAAAGTCGTCGTGAGCCAATAATCTACTCTGTATTTCCCAAGTAGCAATTCTTTTTTGCCTGCTGGGGGGCAAAAATTATCTCTAGTGGAAAAAATTCCCAACTCATCTGCCAGGATGCATTTATGCTTGCTAAGTACGGTTGGCGCTAAAGCTCGCAAATTTGTGGCGACAACAAAAATTAGCGCGGCCGGTTTTTCCGGCCGGTTATTGATTTTCGCGTCAAGGCGATTATATTTGCTATTTGCAAGGCCGTAGGGAGGGGAGGGCGAGCAGGTATTTTAGAACAGCAAACAACTTGCAGGTCAGGGTTAAAAAATATCCGAAGAGTAGAAATATGAAAATTTTTGATATCCACACACACGTTTTTCCCGACAAGATAGCGCCTGCGGCCTTAGCGCATTTGCAGGAGAAGTCTTATGGCATTCCGGTATTTACGGCCGGCACTGCTATTGACTTGCAGCAGAAGGCACTAGAGGCCGGTTACAGCGGTTGGTTGAATTGTCCGGTAGTGACCAATCCTCGGCAGATGAGATCGGTCAATGACTGGGCGGCGACTTGGAATGTCTGGCCGCATCTGTCTCTTGGCGGCATCCACCCAGCGGCCGAAGATGCCGACCGAGAGTTGTATCGCATCAAGGAACTCGGACTCTATGGCGTGAAGCTGCATCCCGAATATCAGGAATTTTTTTTATTGGAGAAGCGGATGGAGCGTTTATGGAGTATCTGCGAGAAACTGTCTTTGCCAGTGTTGATTCACGCCGGGCAGGATATCGGTTTCCAGGGGCCAGTGCATTCACATCCGGCAGATTTTGCTGAATTGGCTCGTCGTCATCCGGCGCTAGTCATCATCTGCGCGCATTTGGGCGGCTGGCGGGAGTGGGATGACGTCGAGCGCCATCTGGTCGGTCAGCCGGTCTTTCTGGACACCTCATTTGCCAAGATGTATATGCAGGAGCAGGAACAATTCAAGCGCATCATCGTCAATCACGGCAGTGAAAAAATCCTTTATGGCACTGATTCGCCGTGGAGCAATCTGCACGACGCTATTGCGGAGATTGTATTACTGGGTTTTAGTCCTGCTGAGCAGGAGAATATATTTTGGCGCAACGCTGCCAGGCTATTTCATCTGAACGACAAATGAGGTTACAATGACCCGCGAGGAATTACTGCTGCTGGATTTGCCCGAATTGGGTAAACTCTGCCGGGCCGATACTTATCGCGGCACAGGTCCTGGTGGTCAGAAACGCAATAAAACCGAGAGCGCGGTACGGGTCACGCATCTGGAGAGCGGCTTGGCGGCTTTTGCGGATGCTACACGTTCACAGCATACGAACAAAGAGCACGCATTGCAGAAGTTACGGCTGCAACTAGCGGTCAGGCTGCGGCAAGAGCCCAAGGCCTGGGAGGGAGAACGCCCTAGCTTGCGCAATAAACGCTATGCGCTTTGGCTGGGAGTCGTCTTTGATGCCTTGCAGGCGACTGATTTTAAAATTTCGGATGCCGCGGTTTTTTTAGGTCTCAGCACTAGCCGTCTAGTCAAGGATCTGGCGCGTGATCCATTTGCCTGCCAGCAGGTCAATCAGGAGCGCCAGAGCCGTCAGTTATCGCCCTTGCGCTGGTGATTTTCAGCCTACCGGTGGCATTTTTCGCCGAGTTCGCCATTGGGCAGATGCAATCCGCCATCGACGTAGATGATTTGTCCGGTCACGGCAGTCGTTTCGGCCAAAAACAGGCAGGCCCGGCCGAGATCAGACAAACTGACGGCTTCTTGTGATGGCACTTGGCTGAGCAGACGCTGCATCTTTTCCAGCGGCACATCTTTGGGTGGTAATGCGAGTCCCGGTGCGACCGCATTGACACGCATTGCTGGTGCCCACTCCAAGGCGCAGGCCTCAGTAGCGTCGCG
>CAZUCG010000368.1:0-3645 GCA_964619145.1 uncultured Lentisphaeraceae bacterium
GCCAATATAAGACGGGATGCCGAAGCATACTGAGTATTGGTATTTCGGATTTAGGTATTCGCCAACTGACGGGCAATGGGTTTGGGCAATGTACGGGATAGTGCTAGTGTATTTACCGCCAAGGTACGGATAGAGCACAATAGGGAAGCTATTAGTAAATGCCGCATTGCCATTCAGGCCAAAGCTATCCGGGATAATTGCATCATTTTCATCGGTGTAAATAATAAAGGCGGTGACCAGCTGTTTGGCTTTTGACTGACAGCTGATGCCCTTGGCCTTCTCACGAGCTTTCGCTAAGGCCGGCAGTAACATCGAGGCTAGGACCGCAATAATCGCAATTACCACCAACAACTCAATTAAAGTGAAATTCTTACGCATAGTTTACCTCTCTTGATGGGTTAATACTGTTTGTTATTCAGCAGATTGATAAACAGAAAGATGAGCGTTGTCCTGAGTGAGCCTATTCTTCCGCAAAAGGGTCAAGATGGCAGGAAAGCGGGATGCTCTGGCTGGCCAGGACTGTGCCATCCGCCTTGTTGATGAGCTCAACCAGGAAATCGGCTTTTTCCTTGACGGCACTGACCGCGACGGAGAAGCGGTACTCGCGTGATGATAAGCTCGCGAGCTCGCTGCCTAGCAGCTTCTTGCCAGCCTGTGCCAAACTGAGCCGCAACGAGTATGCGCCCGGCTCGCTGACCGCGATTTTTACGCTGGCGGGGATTTGCTTGGTATTGCTGAAGAAGGTCCGCTTGCTTAACGAGACCTGCAGCGGCTCGCTCACTATCGTGGACAATGAACCCATACCGAGGGGATTGCCGTCCTCGAACAAAATCACGCTGATGATATGCGCGCCCGGCTTGAGGGCTTCCCAAGGCAGCGGGAAGGAGTGGTTTTTGCCGGCTGCCACAGCGACCTTCTGCCGCGTAGTATGGCTGTCTTTACCCAGTTTAATGCTGATTTCCACTTCACCAGCGAAACGCTTGGCGCTGGTATTGTTAATCTTCAGTTGCAAGATATTCTTGCCGATCCGGGCAGGCAGATATTTCATCTGGCTAAGGAAGACCTCGGGGCTGTTTTGCTGCCCTAACCAGAGGCGGACCATCTTGTCGGCCTCGTGAAAACCCAGTTCCGTGGGACCCCAGGAACTAAGTTCCCGAGAGGGCATCTCATTGCGGCAGACATTGATATCCACAAAATCGCCATCCTTAGCCGCGATACCACATTCGGCAAACGGCAGTGCAGTGACCATCCGCCAGAATTTTTCATTCTTGACAACCTTGACTGGATAATCCGGGTTCCAGCTCTTGTCGCTGCTGAATTTTTTCTTACTGTCGCCACCTGCAATACGGGTGTTCATAGTATCGAATCGATTGCCATTGCAATCAATGACGATTTGCACATACGATGGGCTGTTGCGATTTTTGCTAAAGGTCAAATCGACGCAGTCGCCGCCGTAGATATTGGCATCGCGCTCGGCATTTGGATAGCCGACTAATCGCTGCATTGATTGTTCAAAACAATCGACTAGCAAATACAGATACTGGTCGTCGTAGCCGATTGCCAGGCCGGTATCCTGAGTCGGCTTGAGCGCGACTGGCAGGAAACTTTCCCAGTCGCCGGTGGCCTGCATACCTTTGGCCCGGGTGATGGCCTTGTCACGGATAATCGTGAAGCCTTGCTCACGGAAAGACTTCTCCCAACCGCTGTCACTGCCATCCAGAGCAGGGGCGCTAAGCCGAGGAATCACCACTTGGCGTAAGTTGGCCTGTAAATCCACGACCTGAGTCTGATCTGTCAGCTGTAGTGGCTGAACATTCAAAGCCAGCTCCGCTGCGCTAACAGGGTAAATGAACGCAGCAAGACAGCTAAGGATTGTTTTTTTCAACATCGGCGCATTCCTCGTCATAAGTTATTGCATTGTACCAATATTAGCGACATTAACTTTTTTTACTGCGGGTGGATCGGGGAGCTGACAATTGGCGTTGATGATGATTGAGGTGGCGTCTTGCTGACAAACAGCGGCTTGCCAAGTCGGGTCTTGTTCTTGCCAATGTAAATGAAAATTATCAAGGGTGAGGTTGTCCACAGAGCCAATTTCCAAAAAGTGGCGGGGATAATCTTCCGCTGATTCCAAAGCAATGGGGCTGGCCACGACAGTCAGAGCAAAATTGCTCAAGCGGATGTCCTGCGGGCGGGTCAGCGGACTGCCCTGCAAGACACAATTGCCGTAGCATTCGCCATAGAAGCCATTGATGCGAATCTTTTGAATTTTGGCGGTGGCAGCGGCGTAGCCGGAGATAATACGCACGGGATAGGCCAAGTTCTGAGCCTGGATATTGTTAATGGCGATTTCGGCAATGTCTACGCCACGGGGAGCACGAGCACTGTAGGCAGACTGCAACAAGAATCCCGTACTCGCCCGCCGGATAACAATATTGCTGATGGCGACATTCCTGATGCAGCCTTCTCCTACACCTAGGCGGAAGGCGCAGACTGAAGTGTCGAGAACGCAATTAGAGATGGCCACATTCTCACAGATGCCGCGCTTATTCTTCAGAACGCGGAATGACCCGCGTAGAGTAATGCAGTCATCGCCAGTGCTGATATTGCAATCCCGGACAATGACATTGCGACAGCAATCAATGTCAATGCCATCTGTAGTGCCGCCATCAATTGGATTGCGGATTTTCAGGCCGCTGACAAACACATCTTCGCAGCCGTGGAACAGACAAGCCCAGCAGGAGGAATTGCGCAGTTCCAAATCCCGCATCCGGATATCACGGCATTCGCTGAACATAATCATTTGACCAAGCCGAAGGCGAATCGGGTCCTGGGGGGCCACGCGATGGCCATAACTCCAGGTGAAGCTGGGCTTGCGCGGCGGCACCGTAACCTGGTAAAAGGCCTCGCAATTGCCGTCAATGCAGCCGGGGCCGGTGATGGCGACATTCTGCACCTCGACAGCCAAAATCAAATGCGAGCCATTCCATTTCTCTTGCTCGCTGTGTAAATTTTGCGGGAATGCGTCGTCGCGATTATAGTCATCAAGATTTGGGCTGCCCCTGAGAGTGGCACCATTGCTTAAGTGCAACTCGACGTTGTTGCGAAGCCAGAGTGTACCAGTAATGAATAACCCAGCCGGGACCACGACTGTGCCACCACCGGCTTGACTGCAGGCCTCAATAGCATTTTGAATGGCGACATTGTTTACCGTCTTGCCATCACCTACTGCCCCATAATCGGTGATAATAAACATCTTTTCTCCTTCATCGTCAGCAAAACCCAAGGTTGTAGTAAAAAAGGCATAATAACCACCATCTTATGCTTATTATATTGCTGTTTCGCAGTTTTACAAGTAGCCGTAGGCAGACGAATGACAGTATTTATGGAATCGAGCCAAGAGAGACACCAAGATGGTTCGCCGTCACGGAAAGAATGTAGTTATCGTCAGGGAAGGACGTCACTTGAAAAAGTAAACGCACATTGTCAAAGATGATCTTATGGAAAGCATTTCTTCAATTTATTATGTCCGGCATTTTATGTCGCCCCGTTTTGATGCGCTTACTGCAAGTACTGCTAATACTTTTTTACGCGATGCGTCCGGCCCGAAGGGCCACACAAACATAACCCCGGGTGAGGAGCACG
>CAZUCG010000369.1:0-3636 GCA_964619145.1 uncultured Lentisphaeraceae bacterium
AGGGAACCGGGGGTAAGCGGCTCCCCCAAAGTCAGCGCCCGGAGGGCGCCACAAGGCAAACGAAATCATTTCAAAGTTGCCTGTTGTCCCCGGGATTATCGGATGAATGAAAGCAAATTATTCTGCCGTGGCGCCCTGCTGGCGCTGGTTATGAAGGGGCAGTCTTCAGCCCGGGTTACGTTTGTGTGGCCCTTCGGGGCGGCTGCATCGCGCAAAAAAGTGTCGTCACTGCCAAGGACAAGTTAAAAAGCAGAGTAATTTCGACATAAGCGAGTGACTATCCTGGTCGTGTTTATTGCTTGACTCTCACTGTCGGAAACGCTGACGAATGATCATCCAGATATCTCTTCAACGCCACCACATTATTGTGTTCAGAGTCGTGAGAGCTGAACAACAGCGTGACTTTGCCTTTTTTCGCTTCAGCGAGGATCGGCTGCCAGACCTCAGGATGTTGGTCGAGTTCGGCCCAATAGCGCTGCTGAAATTCAAGCCATTTGGCAGGATCGTGGCTGAACCATTTTCGCAATTCTGTGCTTGGTGCGACTTCTTTGAGCCAACTGTCTAGTTTCGCATCTTCCTTCTTCAGGCCACGTGGCCATAGTCGCTCAACCAGAAGACGCACGCCATCCGTAACCAATGGGAAATCATAGATGCGTTTGATCTGAATCATTGCTGCCCCTCTGCTTGCTTGTGTCTTCGCGTGAACGAACAAACGGTCGATCGGTCGCTCCCAACAACAATTAGGAAGCCGCTAGCCGACCAATTCGAGCCGGTGCTGGCCTAACCAAGCAGCACTAGCTCGATAAGCTACTTCCTGCTTAGAGTTAGTTGTGCACTTCAACTAGCTCATTACGCAATTCCTGACCGCGTAACGTCATCCTGGTAAAAAATCCCGGCAACTTCAGGCATAGCTCAGCATAATGTCTTTCAAGGCCGCAAGATCAACCGGTTGGGAACCCAACGCTCCTTTGCTGCAGACAGGAAAGCGAGACTCATACGACGATTCATCGGACTCGAAGAGAACACCAATCGGGATCTGATCGCCCGCTAGCATAGCCGTATCCATCGCCTTGTGCCAATCGCGCGGGTCGTAATCCGCTGGCAACGGCACACAACGATCCTTGTACCACTTGAAGGTGTTGATCTTGTTGAAGGTCACACAAGGTTGAAAGATGTCCACCAAGGCAAAACCCTCGTGCTCAATGGCGCGCTGAAGAACATTAACGAGATGCTCATTCAACCCGGAAAAACTCCGAGCGACAAAACCCGCCCGCATCGCCACGGCGACGGCGACGGGATTGAATGCAGCCTCTTGCACACCATACGGCTGGGCCTTGGTAACAAAGCCAGTCTGAGAAGTCGGGCTTGCTTGTCCTTTAGTCAGGCCGTAAACCTGATTGTTGTGAACCAAAACCGTGACGTTGATATTTCGCCGGATTGCCGCCAGAAAATGGTTCCCACCTTCGCCATAGATGCAGCCATCGCCACTCTCGACAATGACTTTCAGCGTCGGATTGGCCAGCCGTGCACCGGTAGCCACGGGCAAAGATCGTCCGTGCAGGCCATTGAACACGTTCGCCTTCAAGTAATGTGGCGTCTTAGCGGCCTGCCCAATCCCCGAGATCATCAGCACTTGGTGCGGTGCCAAACCGGTGGCCAACAAAGCTTGTTTCAGGGCCGGTAGGATGCCAAAATTCCCACAGCCTGGGCACCAAGCCGTCTCGAATTCACCGTAGTCCTCAATAGTTAACTTAGATTTATTCATATTCGAGTGCCTCGCTGATGTACTCTGGTGTAAAAGGCAAACCGTCATAACGCGTAATCAATAGATCGACGGCTAAACCCGTCTCTCTCCGGATAAGTCTTGCGAACTGACCCGTGGCATTCCCTTCTACGCAAACCACACGACGCGCACCGCGTAAGCGATCAAGAAATTGGGCCGCTTGCAATGGCCAAACCTGAGAAAAATGCAGTGCCCCCACAGCCTGACCTTTGCCCCGCAGGTAAGCGGCCGCCTCGTCAACAGCGCCTTTCGTGGAGCCCCAGCTCAACAACAGCGTATCGGGTGCGTCTTCACCAGCATATTCGGGGGCCAACACGTTGTCGGTTAAGAAATTCAGTTTTCGCAGACGTTTATCGACCATTTTCACCCGTAGCTGCAGGTCCTCGGTGATATGTCCGTCCTCATCGTGTTCGTCGCTGTCAGCTACGACTAAATCCTGGCTTGCGCCAGGTATGCGCCGAGGCGAGAGCCCCGATGCAGTAAAGGCATATCGCCGATAAGGTCCCGACCTAGATTCCGTCTGAGGGGGCGCCAGCTCTACCTGGCCATCAAGCTTGAAAGGCCGGACATCTTGATACGCGTCCGCAAGAAACTGGTCACTGAGCAAAAACACCGGTCCTTGGCTCAGTTCGGCCAGTTCAAAGGCACGCACCATAAGATTATAGCAATCTTCGATGGAGCCTGGCGCAAAGATCGCGCGCGGGAACTCACCGTGTCCGGAGTGCAAGACAAACTCCAAGTCCGCCTGTTCAGTCCGCGTTGGCAGCCCCGTGGCCGGCCCAGGACGTTGGGCCACGACGACCACCACCGGCGTCTCAGTCATCCCGGCCAGGCTAACGCCTTCCGCCATCAGGGCGAAGCCGCCACCAGAAGTGGCCGTCAGGCTGCGGCTGCCGGAAAACGACGCTCCGATGGCCATATTGATAGCCGCAATTTCATCTTCGGCCTGTTCGACAATCAATCCCATAGCTTCGGCGTGCTGCACTAAGTTCAGCATAATCGAGGTGGCCGGTGACATCGGATAAAAAGCACAAAACTTCACCCCGCCTGCCAAGGCGCCGAGGGCCACCGCCTCATTGCCGTTGAGCAGCAGCCGCGGCACAGCGGCAATAGACGCTGGTGGAATTTTCCGAATCAATCCAGGAGCCGTCTCGGCCCAAGTATACGCAGCCTCAACTGCAGCCCGGTTGGTCGCCTGGATCGCTGCCTCCAGATGACTAATATGCGCACTCACGACCTCGCAAACAATCGACTTGTCAAGACCGAGAAGAGCAGCCAGTGCTCCCATAGCAGCGACATTCTGAAACTTGCCAGCCGCGATTTTTTTAAGAGGTATTCTTACACAAGGCTCTGCCTCCGCGCTGCCTGCGTCATTCATAACAATCACGCCTTTAGACCGCTTCACCGCCTCTCGATGGATTCGCACTGTATCATCGTCAAGTGCCACCAGGATGTCAATCGGCTCTTGTGGTGCAGCGACCGGAACAGTGCCCATCCGGATAGCGAAAGTATTGTGCCCGCCCCGGATGCGCGACATATAGTTCTGAGTCGCGAAAATATGATAGCCACTTCTGACGAAACTCTTAGCCAGCAACTCAGCAAAAGTAACAAGTCCCTGTCCCGCTTCACCACCTATCACAATTTGCAGTATCAAAGCATCCATATTTATTCTAATGCCTCTTTTTTGGTCTTCGCAGCAGCATCTGCTGGCAGCATCTGACTGACTTCGTCACAAAGCCGAAAATTGGTCTTTGGCCGCGCCGCACTCTGGGCAGACCCATTCTTCGGGGACATCCTCGAATGGCGTACCAGCCGGCACACCATTGTCCGGATCAGCAAGAGCTGGGTCGTAG
>CAZUCG010000370.1:0-3627 GCA_964619145.1 uncultured Lentisphaeraceae bacterium
TTGTAAAACGTAAGGATTAAACTATATTCTTTCAAAATCGCAATACAAGTGCGAGGCAGCTTGAGAAGCAGGATTTTCTCTGGCGCAGTCAGTCAATCTACCCCAGCGGTCGGATTATCCTGCTGTACTGCGCCGGCACCCATCAACGAGAGAGACAAAACCACGAACAAGGAAAAAAGATGATGCACTTCGTACACAGACTGTTACCACTTTGGCTTCTTTGTGGGGGAATCCTCCTGGCCGAAAATTATTATGTCAGCAATGCTGGCAATGACGGCAATGCTGGCAAAAACCGCGCTCAGGCTTTTCAAAGTATCAAAAAAGCCCTCTCAGTCTTGCAAGCCGGCGACACCCTAAATATCGCTCCCGGTGAATACTATGAGGGGAACTCCATTACGTTTGAGGCCTCGCCTGACAAGACGACCACCATCCGGGGTGAAATACCAGACGCGGTTTTTATCCGCGGCGACCAGCCTGTAGCAAACTTCAGCCGCGTACCGGGCCTGCAGTTCGTTTGGGTCACCGACTGGGATCAGCCGGTCGAAGCCGTCAATGAATGCGATAATTTGGAAATCTACGAACAGAGCTCCTCGCCGGCGTCCTTAGACTATAAACGAGCAGCTTGGTTCTATGACCCCGAGAACAAAAAACTCTACGTAGTTACTTCCGATAGCGAGTCGCCAGAACGCCATACAATGAGTGTCTCTGTGAATCGGAATTTTGGACTGCTGATGCAGCCCAAAAACCGCGAGGTACGGTTATGCAATATCGTAGTTGAGAACCTGACCTTCGTCGGCTTCAACTGCAATGAGAGCGGCGGTTATCCTGGCAACAACGGCCGCTGGGGGCTGTATCTGTTGGAGGCGGAGAACTGCATTATCCGCAATTGCCAGGTCTATCTCAGTGGCGGCGGCATCGGTATGGGCCGGCCAAATTATTCGCTGATCGAGAATTGCGTGGCTATGGGCAATGGCTCACAATTCTGCAGCCCCGGCGGGAATATCGTCTGCTTTACGCCAGCTAAGGACAGCACTATCCGTAATTGCGTTACTTATAAATCACAGCGGAACGGCATCCGCTTTTACGGCAGCGTCCCCGAGAATTGCCTGATCGAGAATTGCCTGGCCTGGGCGCACGTCTACGGCGATATCTGGATCAAGCCCGCGGGTATCAACTCCCGCACCCGCAATTGCGTGGCCTTGGGAGGACTGCACAGCAAATTGCCAGAGAATGACGTCTGCGGCTATAATGGCTATAACCAGGATGAGCCCACGATGCTGGTGCTCTCAAAAAACAAGCTGGACTTGCGGGAAAACCTAGCCGATATCGACAATATGGACTACCGCCCGCAGGGTGACAGCAAAATCACCGCCGGCCTGCCCGACCAGCAGGATGTGTTCTTCGTCAGTCCAGATGGCGCAGACGCTAATGACGGCCGCAGCATTCGGACACCCTGGCGCACATTGCAAAATCTGAAAAGCAACACCACTGTGTATTTGTTACCCGGGGAATATAACCCCGACCAAGAAATCAGCGCCGATAACTTAGCATTACGCAAACGCGGCACCACTGGGCCGGTAATCTTCCGAGGCGGAGCCACCGGACTGATAATTAAGGGCACTAACATAAAACTTGACGGGCTGAATTTCTCTCAGCATTCCCAAGCAGGCGTCAAAATCCAGGCTAACAACTGCGAGATAACCCGTTGTAGCTTTGCTGCCTCTCCAGCTGGCATCCTGGCAGAGCCAGCGACTTGGCGGAATGCCCAAGGCATCGCTTTTTCGAGCAGCGAACGCCTGCTCAATGGCCTGGTGGAAATCGACCTCAATCATAATGCGTTTGCAGCCAGCTTGCAGCGGCCGATCGACCTCGGCGACGCCACTGCCATAGTCCGAGACAATATCTTCGCCGGCAGCCGCACTGGTCTTGGCCAGGCCGGTATCCTCGCTTTCAACAACGCCTACGCAACCGCTGATCTGCCCGCCAATGAACTCTATGCTTGTCAGATTAGCCCGGAATTCACGGCCGCTGACCAAGGCGACTTCACTCTGGTCAATAATTGGCAGTTCAACGGCCGCGGCAGTGACCTGCGGCCAATTGGGCCATACAACCGACTACAGACCCAGCGACCGACAAAAATCTTTGGTCCCAAGGTTCACTCGGTGACTCCGCATACTGTGAATGTCGAATGGTGGACTAGCGCGGATGGCGTAAACAGCGAGTTGTCCTGGGGCGACAGCGAAAAATGCTCACAGAAGGCCGGCGACGCGTATTCCTCCGGCTGCTACCATAGCGTCAGCCTGACTGGACTAGAACCGGATAAAAAATACTACTTCAGAGTCGATTCGCGCCAACCGGCGTATGAATTCCATACTAACCGTGATTTGGCAGAGGCTGATTTACTGAAGCCCCGCGAGCGCGTATCATCTGAAATTTGCAGCGTCAGCACGCCAGCCACAGCAGAAGAAGCACGGCAGTTCTACGTCGCCACCGACGGCGATGACAACGCCGTCGGCAGCCGCGAACAGCCTTGGCAGACCGTCGCCCAAGCGCTTACTCACGCCAAGGCCGGCGACACCGTATTCCTGCGCGAAGGCACCTACTTGGAGCAGATTTTCATTCGTGCCAGCGGTGAACCGGGACGGCCATTGACTCTGCGCAATGCCCCCGGTGAAAAAGTCTGGCTGGAAGGCAGCAACCAGAAACTGATTTGCGGCATTATCATCAACAATAAGCACCACGTCGTCATCGAGGGTTTTTATCTGCGCAACTACGGCGGCATCGCCGGCGGCGCCATCAGCATCAACGGCGGTAGCGATATCTTGGTACAGAAAATTTTCTACGATGGGCGCTCTCCCATCTACACCCCCCCGGCCCTCTCTGCCCGGATGACCAGCCGCCTGACAGTCAAAAACTGCTTCTACACCCGCGGCTTCCACGGTCTGGTATTTTATCAATGCCCCGACCTGGAAGTCGCGCATTGTGTGGCCTACATCACCCAGATTGGCGCCATCGCGGTCTATAATCTGCCTCAGCAAAAAGCGAACCTGCACCATAACCTGCTTTTCGACGGGACCTTGCAGAAGCTAGGCGCCGCGCCCTTCAATGTCTCCTACCTGGAGCCCATCACAGAGAACTACAACTGCGTCTATCCGCGCGTACCGGGGGAACTGAAGGCCTTTATCAGACCGAATCGCCTGGCGGATGACTCCGCTAACGACAAGGGCTTTACCCTGCAGGAATACGAAGAATTGCTCGGCCTAAAATCGACCAGCTTCTTCGCCAACCCCGATGTGCCGGCCTTACCGCAGTTGATCTCCTTCAGCAGCATCGAAGACTGGAAAGAACGCTGGCAGAGCCTCGGCGAAGAACACCAAACGCTGGAATACAAGAAGATCTCGGCTAAGGAATTCGCGCCGCTCGATGCGCCAGACTTCTTCCCCCGCAACCCCGCTTGCCAAAAAGCGGCCGACGGGAAACCGATTGGCCTGGAGCCGGAAGTCTGGAAGTAAACACCGGCCCGGAATATTATATTTTCTCGCTGCGTGGGCGGACAAACTGATAAGTCTTCAAGGCATCAAACCAGTTATCAAAAGCCCGCCGCAAGGCTGTTTCAGTGTGCGGTGT
>CAZUCG010000371.1:0-3607 GCA_964619145.1 uncultured Lentisphaeraceae bacterium
TTGCTAATTACCGGTGAGGCGAAAGCATATTTAAGCGGTTTGGGGAGGTTACTGTTTTTGCCTGCGCTTAAGGTCATCGGTTTGAGCAGTAATTTATCTTGCTCCTGATGTGGGATGGCTCCCAGGTCTAGCGGACAGGGGAAATACGGCACGCCTTGTTTTAAGGGGAACGGGCCTATGCTTTGCAGGGCCCCAAAGCGGTCGGAGCTGTCGGGGTTCTTGGCTAATTCAGTGTCGGTTTTTTGGTGTTTGATTCCTTCCCATTTTTGCAGTTCTGGCCAGGTCCGGTGGAAGGTATGGCAGATGGCATTCCAAAGTTGGTCTGGCCGCGGCCAATTACCGCCCTGGCCGGCATCTGCGGCCGCCATCGGCCGGGCATCGCGCAAGAAAAGTAAGTCTCTGGGTATTAGTTGCAGTGTTTGTCTATCCATTTCAGTCTTCTCCTCTTTCGCGACCGATAAAGGCCTGAGTCAGAAATAACTTACTGAAAGCATCGGGGGTAGCGCAAGTTTGCTGCAACCACGATTTTGCCAGAGTGCGGAATTTTTGTCGTTCTTTTTCTGGTAGGCGGTGGCCTTGCTGCTGCAGGACGTGATTAAATTCTTGCAGGTAGATATCCTGCCAGCCGGGGAAGGGTTTTTCCTGGTACGGCTGTAGCAAAGTACTCAAGGCATAGGGGAAGCGTTGTGAGAGCCTCTCTTGTTGCGGTCGGTTGCACAGTTCGGCATAGTATTTCAACAATGCCAGCGCCTGGCAAGAGTTTTTCGACTGTGGCCCTTCTGCTGCATCGGTATCCCATTTACAACCCCATTTAATAATCTCGCCAGACCTTTTATAGAGGGTAAATGCGATGGCGCCTTTTTGATAAGTATGTTTGGCTTCGTGTTCGGCTTTTCTGGCTTCTTGAATGAGTTTTTGCAAAGGCGTCTGGCAATGCCCGAATGCTAGTCCCGCGGAGACATCGGCGCGGCTGCCGGGCAAGAGCAATGGGTGGCCGATGCCGATATTGACGAAGCCCGGCTGTGGTATTGCTAGCGGTAATTCATTCTGGTTGGTGCTGGGCTTGCCTTGGAATGTGTTTCTGAGGGCTTGGGCGCAAGCGATGGCATAATCGGCAGGCAAGATGGCTAAGATATCGTCACCACCGGCATATATCAGTTGCCCGTGAAAGTGCTCGACAATGGGCCCGGCCAGCCAGGTGGCGAAATTTGCCAAGGCCTCACTGAATTGCAGGTGATATGATGGCGTAAGGAGGCGTTGCAGGCTGGTGCTTTTCCGACGCTCTAAAAATGGCCGGAGGACTTTTTTGGCCGGGCTTGAGAGTTGTGGCAGGAATTCTGGTATCATTTCTCCGGAGAGCCATTTGCCCATATTGTCTCCATCCATAGCCAGAATTGCCAAATATGGGTTATTAGGTTCTTTTTCGCCATCTTTGCTAGCTGAGTTTCTGCTCTTGGCCTGATTTTCACAGGCTACTGAGGCCAGCGAATCAAAGTGCAGGACTTCTCTGATTTCGCGTCCCGAGAGGCCCAATTTATCAGAGAGGTATGATGTCTCGTCAGTCCTGCACCAGATTCTTTTGATTAGATTTAGTGCACCATAGTGGTGGCTGCCAGAAAATAATTTACCGGGTTTATTTTGCAATTTTTCCCAAAAGTCTTCATTTCCGATGATTTCTTCTTTTCCTGACAAAGAGTCTTTGGGCGTTCCCTGGCGGTCTGATGAGGGTGTGCTTTCCGCCCAAGCGGCAAAATCACGGGTATTGCGTCGGGCGGCCAACTTAGCTTCCAGGAGCGCATAATGAGCCGACCAGAGGATGCCGGAATTTTTCAATTCGGCATTTAGGAAATATCGTTTAGCGTCTGCGGTGGTGAATTCCGGTTGCAGGTCTTTTTCCGCGAGTTCAATGAATGTCTGCAATCGCTGAAGTGGGTTCAGGCCATCGGCTGCTTGAGTAGGTGATTGACAAACAGGCAGTTTAGCAAATTCGGCCAAGCATTGTTTTCGTTCCAGCCAGGGTTGTATTGCCCAAGTGATTTGGGGGAAATCTTTGATTTGCTGGTCATAGCGTACTCGCCAGGGGGCGGCAGTTTCCGCTCCTGCTTCCTTTTCCAGCCATTGCCAGACAGCTGAGCCGATATGGTCCAATTCTGTTTGCAGTGCTTCTTCGGCTGCTTGTGCGAGTGTCTCGGCCTGACTTTCTGGCACCAATGCTAGGAAGCGGTTGGGGAGAGTGGGGCTTAAGACCCATTTAGCGGCGCTGTAGAATTGGAGCTCGTCCTTATCTTTTTTCAGCCTAGTCCAGAGTGTTTCTTGTTCGCCGAGATGGTTTTTGAAAGTGCAATTATAGATCTCATCTTTGTGCAGGGCGTCAAAAATGCCATTGCCGCGCAGGTTTGGGAAAATAATCGCATCTGGGCCAATTTTTTGCGTGATGGCTTTAATTGCGTGTGCTATCAGCCACGACAGCAAGTAGCTGCCACTCCATAAATCACGCGTTGAACGGGCTTGAGCGATGAAATCCTGTACTGGTCCGAATTGAAAGAGGAGCAGACTTGGGTGCAAGTCGCCATTTTCGTAGCAACCTGCCGCTGCGGAAGCGGCTGTATTGTGGTTCCAGATAGTATGATCTGGAATGCGAGTATCAGCTGGTAAAAATGCTAAATACGGCGTATTGCTACTACCGGCATCTAGGCAGGCATTGTCCAACCAGCGTCGCCAATGCAGGAAGAACTGCCGGCGAGGATCATCGCTGGTGATGGCACCTAGGGCGGTTTGCAAGGCCGCGCTCAAGGCCGGACGGTGCTCGAGGAAATTTTTAGGTAGGATAAATTCTCCTGCTGAGAATGGGTGTTTGAAAGTCTCTCCGGTTTGGCCGGTAAAAGTGGTGGCGCATTTACCGCGGGGGAAAATAAAGCGGTCAGCTGCGGCTGCGAAATGGTCGGTCAAGCGCTTGATTTGCTGGAATTCAGCTTGTTCTTTAGGCGGCATATTGTTGTAATCCAGCGCCGCTGCTTTGAGATGACTGGCGGCAATATCTTCGTGCGCACCCAAGTCAAAGCACTTATCCGGCGGGTCGTGCAGGAAAGCAAGTAATTTTCTTTTCCAGAAGTCCATAACTGATTCTCCTAATGTTTGGGTTCAGGCAAGCCGACAATATCGGGTTTTGCCATAAAATATCATCTCTCAGTGATTATTCTGACTACAGCGGACGTTACCGTACGTTACCAGGTTAGGAAATCAAGATAAGTCAATCTTGTCGCTTGGCACTGCCAGGCGATATTGTCCCCGACCGAAATTTCCGGATGGGAAATAGCAGTGCTGGTAGGCCAGCGGCAAGGCGGCCTTTATTTTGCGGCGGATATCAGAGACAGTCTTGCGAGTGGCATCTTCATCATTAAGCATATTTTTTTGCAGCCTAGGATGACAAAAGAGCCGTATTTTGTTATGCAGCGCGAGCATTTTGTCACCTAGCTCTCCAGTGCCGTCAATGGTCTCGGCATTTTTGCTGTTTCTGGCGATTGTGTAATAGAGCATAAATTCTTTTGGGGACAAAAACAGGGCCTGATCAGCAAAACGACAACTGCCGCGGCGGTAATCCAAATGC
>CAZUCG010000372.1:0-3606 GCA_964619145.1 uncultured Lentisphaeraceae bacterium
CGCAGACAGACAAGCCGGTTGGGCGTAAAAAAGTGATTGCCCCAACAGTATTTGCCCAACATTGCTTGCAACAGGGCCTATCTGTCGAGCGAGTGGGTTCAGTCAATGCACCTGCATTCTTGGAATACTTGCGGAGCCTGAACTTGGACTTGTTAATTGTGGTGTCCTTCGGCCAGTTGTTGAAGGAAGAGATTCTCTCTCTGCCTAAATTCGGCTGTCTGAATGTCCACGCCTCGCTATTGCCGAAATATCGTGGCGCTAGTCCGATCGCCAGCGCGATTTTACAAGGCGAGAATGAGACTGGCGTGACATTGATGAAAATGGATAAGGGGTTGGATACTGGCCCCATCTACCAGACTTATTCCCTACGCGTTGGACCACTGGAAAATTGTGGTCAATTGGAAGAGCGCCTGGGCAATCTAGCGGCTGCTAATCTGGCAGAAGTAGCTTGGCAGATTTGCCGGAAAAATCTGCGCCCGACGCCTCAAAAATCTACGACAGCAGCGATAGTTCGAAAAATCAGCAAGACTGACGGCGCCATCAGTTGGGAAAAAAGCGCCAGTTTTATTGCTAAGATGGTTCGAGCCTACACGCCTTGGCCTAAAGCATATTCATTCCTGCCAACCTCGCGAGGAATGAAGCGGATCCAAATAACCCAGGCAGTAGCCATAAAAGAAAACTTCGGCGAAAATACTACACCAGGACAAATTTTACCAATGCAAAATGTCCTGGGAGTAGCTTGCGGCTCGGGATTCCTGAAAATCTTACGCATCATTCCCGAAGGCCGCACCGAAATGCGCAGCGAGGATTTTTTACGCGGCAATCCCGTGACTTATGGGACGGTCCTGTCCAGCAACTGATTGTTGCCTCAGAGCTGAATAGCTCTGAATCTGGATAATTTCCACTGCACTACATTAGCAGGTACAATTATGCTCCCGATTTTCGGGATTCCGGCTATCCAGCCGGGGAGATATTTTCAATTACGACACCTCAATGAAACAAATTTTAATCAACAACGAAGAATTACAGACACGTGTAGCAGTAGTCGAAGACGGCGTCTTACGCGATTTTTTTATGGAACGCACCAATCGTGACCGTCTCGTCGGCTCAATCTACAAAGCTCGCATCAAGAACCTAGAACCGTCTCTGCAAGCCGCCTTTGTTGATATCGGCTGCGGTAAAAATGCCTTCTTGCATTATTGGGATATGCTGCCGGCTTCCCAAGAAATGCTGGAAGGTAGCGACGATGATTCGAGTAACTCCGACACGACCAGCAGCACCGGCGTTCCAGCTAAAACCACCCAGCTTTTGCCGCTGACCTCGGAACCTCCGCCACCTCGGGCAAAACAGCAACGGCAACAGCATCAATCTTCGCGGAACCACCGGCAAGTCCCGCCTCCAAGTCAGAGCGCGCCGCCTGCGCCAGTGACCGGCTCACAAGCAGCTTCTCAGCCTGATGTCTCCCCGGGCAAAACCAGCTTCCTGAAGCGTTTGGCGAAGATATTTCCTGTGTTCGGCAAAATCGAGCAAGAATCGGGTTCCGCTGTGGCTGCTGATCTTGCGCCAGTATCGGCCAGCACTCCGCGTCCGCCAGCGCCAGCGCCACCGCCGGCCGAGAAGCTTCCACCCTTGATTGAGAGTGCACGTAGTGCGATGCCACGCCGAAAACGACCGCCGGTCAAGGCGCAACGGCCCTCCCCGACAGTAAACGATATCCCTGAATTATTTAAAGTCGACCAGGAAATTCTGGTGCAAGTGACCAAGGGGCCGATTGGGACCAAGGGGGCGCGGGTAACCACAAACTTGAGTATGCCCGGTCGATATCTGGTTCTGCTGCCTAACTCCAACCATATCGGCATCTCCCGGCGCTTGGAAGAGCGTGAGGAGCGTGACCGCTTGCGAAAAATGATCCGGAGCCTCAGCTTGCCCAAAAATATGGGCTTAATCTGTCGGACGGTCGGCGCTGGCTTGAAAATCGAGCATTTCCAGCGTGATTTAGAGATGCTTCTGGATTGCTGGCGCAAGGCCGAGGAAGCGGCTGAGAAAAACCGCGCGCCTTACTGTGTCTATCAGGAGCCGGACTTAGCTGAAAGGACTCTGCGAGATTGCCTGACTGAAGATATTGACGAAGTCGTGGCTGACTCTGAGGAAGCATTCAAAAGCGCTAGCGCTTTGCTCTTGCGCTACAATCGCCAGAGCAAAGTCAAGGTCAAATTATACCAAAATCCCAGTTCTATTTTTACCAAATACGGCGTCAGTCAGCAGATTGATAATATCTTCAACCGCAAAGTCAACTTACCCAGCGGTGGCTATATCTGCATCGACGAAACCGAGGCATTGATTGCCGTTGACGTGAATTCGGGTAAGAACCGTAGCGGCAAAGACCATCCGGAAACTATCTTAGCTACCAACCTGGAAGCGGTAAAAGAGATCGCCCGACAGCTACGCTTACGTAATATCGGCGGCTTGGTCGTGTTAGACCTGATTGATATGCGCTCCAAGAAAGACCAGCAGACCGTCTATAAAACCTTCAAGGATATGGTGGCCGACGATCGGGCGCGCATCAAGACTAGCCCCATCTCCAGCCTAGGCTTGTTGGAAATGACCAGACAGCGTGAAAATGAGAGCCTTGAAAGTACTATCTATGACGACTGCCCATACTGCAAAGGCCGTGGGTTGGTAAAATCGGTCACCTCAATGAGCGTTGAAATCCAACGCCGACTAAATGAAATTTTGGCTCGCAAAAAATACCTCCGCCGTTTAGCAGTCAATGTCAATCCAAAAGTAATGGACCGCCTACGGGTAGATGATCGCAAAGTGATGGATTCTCTAGCTGAAGAATTCGAACGGCAGATTACTTTCCGTAGCGACCCGAATATGCATATTGAGGAATTTAAGATTATTGATTTGGATACTAACAAGGAAATATAATAATCTAGTGGTTATATTTTCAGAGGTGCGGTGATGGAAATAAGTATCCAGCAGGTCAGTAAATACTATTCTGAAGTCCTGGCTTTAGACAACGTTAGTCTAGATATAGCCGATGGCGAATTGTTCTTCTTGCTCGGGCCATCTGGCTGCGGAAAAACCACCCTGCTGCGCTGCTTGGGAGGCTTTGAACAACCGACTGCTGGAAAAATCTTTTTTTCGTCGCAGGATGTCTCTGGCGTCCCCGCCAACCAACGTAACAGCGCTATGGTCTTTCAGGGCTACGCGCTCTGGCCACACCTGAGCGTGTGGGAGAATATCTCATTTGGTTTGGAAATGCACAAGGTCCCCAAGCCCGAGCGCGAACGACGCATTAACGAAGTCTTAGCGAAGGTACAAATTACCGCCCTCGCGAAGCGCAAGCCCAACGAGCTATCCGGTGGCCAGCAACAGCGCGTCGCACTGGCTAGAACCCTGGTTGTGGAGCCGGGCTGCCTATTGCTGGATGAGCCGCTGGCGAATCTAGATGCCAAATTGCGCCGCGATATGCGAATGGAAATCCGTCGTCTCTGCAAAGCCAGCGACCTGACTGGCATCTATGTCACTCACGACCGGCAAGAAGCACTCAGTATGGCCGACCGAATCGCAATTATGAAGGACGGCAAAATTTGCCAGGTG
>CAZUCG010000373.1:0-3593 GCA_964619145.1 uncultured Lentisphaeraceae bacterium
GACGTAGCCTTCCTCGCCTTACCCCACGGCTTAGCAGCTGAATTTGCCGCACCGCTGCTGGAACGAAAAGTCAAAGTCATCGACATCAGTGCCGATTTCCGCATCCATTCTCCTGAAGTTTATGCCAAGTATTACAAAACGCAACATCCCGCTCCGGAGCTGTTGCCGCAGGCCGTCTATGGTCTGCCAGAAGTATACCGCCGGCAAATTAAGGACTCTAACTTGATCGCTTGCCCCGGTTGTTATCCGACCAGTATCCTGCTGCCCACAATAGCACTGCTACGAGCCGGATTAGTGGAACATTACGGCATCGAAGTAGTTAGTATGAGCGGCGTCAGCGGCGCAGGACGAAAGGTCGATGCAGCCTATATTTTTCCAGAATGCAACGAGAGCGTCCGCTCATATTCCGTCACCGGACATCGGCATCTCCCGGAAATTGAACAGGAGTTGGCGTTGGCTGCCCAGTGCCCAGAAGTCATAATCAACTTCATCCCACACTTGGTGCCAGTTAATCGAGGCATCCATTCGTGTATTTTACTGCACGCTAAAAATGGCTGCAACGCCGACAAAGCTTTGGAATGCTTACACGCGAGCTACGACTTTGAGCCCTTCGTACGCATTTTAAATAAGGGACAGCTAGCTGATAGCAAACACGTCACGATGACTAATTTTTGCGAAATTGGTTCTGCCTATGAACCACGTACTAACCGTTTAATCATCAGCAGTGCGATTGATAACCTCACCAAAGGGGCGGCTGGCCAGGCTTTACAAAACCTGAATATTATCGCCGGGTACCCCGAAACTGCCGGATTGCTGTAAGCATAATGCGGAAGGAGCCGGTTCTTATTATGGCCAAAAAATTAAAAAACCAAAAGCCTAACCCCAAAATCTTGGTGGTCACTCCGGAAATCACCTACTTGCCTTCCGGGATGTCCAGCACTGCCAACAACTATTCCGCTAAGGCCGGTGGCCTGGCGGATGTCTCGGCATCATTGGTTTCGGCCTTGTTTGCGATGGGAGCAGACGTCCACGTCACAATGCCATACTATCGACGACTCTTTAATCAAGACGCACCAGACCATTTTGAGCAAAAGCGTGAACATTATAAGCGTGGCTTGAGCCAAGAACGTTTGCATCTGGCCCAAGACAGAATCTTTTTTTATCGTGACAAGGTCTATTCTGGCTATTATGGCGAGAGCATCAAGCTCAGCTTGGCCTTCCAACGCGAGGTCATCAACAATATCATTCCAACCCTGCAGCCGGATTTGATTCATTGTAACGACTGGATGACAGGCCTGATACCCAGTTATGCGCGGCGAATGAAGATCCCTAGCCTCTTTACAGTGCATAATATCCATACTCAGAAAACTACCCTCGAGAATATCGAAAACAGCGGCATCGATGGCGCTGAATTATGGCAATACCTATATTATGAAAAGATGCCGCTTAACTATGAAGAGACACGCTCAAACAACTGCGTCGATTTGCTGACCAGCGGAATCTTCGCTGCCCACTTTATTAATACCGTCAGCCCAACTTTCTTGCTGGAAATTGTCAATGGCGTACATAATGCTTTTATCCCCGACTATATCCGCCAACAACTGGCCAATAAGTACTACGCCGATTGCGCAAAGGGAGTGCTCAATGCCCCAGACCCTGACAGCAACCCCTACAGCGACCCGGCCCTGGCCGCGCACTACAATAGCGAAAACCAGGAGGTCGGTAAACGCTTGAACAAAATAGCCTTCCAAAAAGCCGTCGGACTGCAAATCTCGCCCGACGCGCCTTTGTTCTTTTGGCCCTCGCGCCTGGATTCAATCCAGAAAGGACCGCAACTGCTCTCAGATATTATCTATCAGTTCATCCACGAAAACTGGGACCGGCAGCCGCAATTCGCCTTCGTCGCCGACGGCGACTACCAAAGCGTTTTTAAAAGCATCGTCGACCAGCACGGATTCCAAAATATTGTCGCGGTAATGAACTTCAATGACGCACTCTCGCATCTAGGCTATGCGGCCTCGGATTTCATCCTGATGCCTTCGCGCTTTGAGCCCTGCGGATTACCACAGATGATTGGCCCGGTTTACGGCAGTTTACCAATCGTGCACGATACCGGCGGGCTGCACGACACAGTCCGACACCTGGACGTCGAAAACGATTCCGGCAATGGCTTCATATTTAAATTTTTCGATTCCACCGGCTTACACTGGGCTATGCAACAAGCTATGCATTTCTATGGGCTGCCACGCCAGAGCAGAAATGCCCAGATCAGCAGAATTATGCAGGATAATCCAACTCTGTACAACCACGCCAATACCGCTAATTCCTATATTGAAATGTATGAGCAAATGCTGGCCAGACCATTGGTGTTGTAACGCTGTAGGATACTGCCAGCTAGCAGAGTAACCAGATCAACTGAAATCGCAGCCAGAGCAAATATAACTTTGCCGGGCTGGATATCAATACAGCGGTTGGTCAGATAACTAGAGGAGCAGAAAATGACAAGTTTGAAAATAATTTCCCTGGACAGTCTGCCCCAGTGGCGCGAACAATTGCGTGCCATCGGGCAACGTCTGGTTGTCACTAACGGCGTTTTTGACCTTCTCCATCCCGGCCACGCCCAATACCTGCGGATAGCACGATCACTTGGCGATGCATTGCTGGTCTGTATAAATGACGATGACGGTGTCAAGGCCTTAAAAGGCCCCACTAGGCCATTGCTGAATCAAGACGACCGTGCTTGTATGCTGGCAGCTCTGGAATCCGTGTCGGCAGTGACTATTTTTGCTGGCTGCAAAGCCACCGAGGTGTTGCGCTTGGCTCAGCCAGACATCTATGTCAAAGGCGGAGATTATAGCGAAGATAGCCTCGACCGCGAAGAATATGCCATCTTGAAACAAACCGAGGCACAAATCAGATTCGTGCATTTTGTAGGTAATTTCTCCACTTCTAATTCGGTGCGCAAAATAAACGCTGCCGCAGCCGCAACAACGCCAGAACAGAAAAATTCGCGGCTGGATTTTATTTATGCCCGCCGCAGTATCAGAAAATATCAACCGCGGCCAGTGGCAGCTGAGACACTGCGAGAACTAGTCCGGGCAGGTATGGCCGCGCCTTCCGCTTGCGCTAAAAACCCCTGGGAATTTATAGTTGTCACAGAAAAAGAAATCCTAGCGACAATTGCGGGCTTCTTGCCGAATGGTAAGTTTTTAGCCGAGGCTGCAGCCGGCATCCTACTCTGTGGAAATCTGCAGAAAGCACACGCCGGTGAGTTATCCTACTTGTTGCAAGACTGTACCGCCGCTATCGAAAATATATTGCTGGCAGCTAACGCCCTTGGCTTGGGCGCCTGCTGGCTCGGAGTACACCCGAGACCAGAACGCATTGAGAAATTGCAGAGTTTCTGCCAACTGCCGGAAAATATCCTCCCTATTGCCTGCCTGGCAATAGGCTGGCCAGACGAAGAAAAATCGCCGCGGACAAATTTTCAGGAAGAGGCGCTGCATTGGCAAAGATGGTAAGTTCAGTAGGCTATCAACCGTCTTCACAGAGAAGGCTACTGGTTCTGCTATTGACCTAACCGAGGCAATCTC
>CAZUCG010000374.1:0-3575 GCA_964619145.1 uncultured Lentisphaeraceae bacterium
TAGCTTCTCGATATCTTCATCCAGGATGTCACGGTGCAGTAAATGACGAAATTTTTTCAGGCCTTGTCGGGTCTGAGAAAATATTTTTTCCATCGTCGGGCAGGTCTCGATGCGTTTGTAAATACGGTTCTCGATAAAAATTCTCGCCAGTGACTTATCGTGGAATCGGTCTTCGTGGCGTTGCATCTCGATTTCCAGTTCTCGGAGCAATATTTCCCGCAGTTTTTTGGTATTGCGTTGCAAAACTTCGCTGACCGTCATTTCTGCCGGCATATTATCTTTGATCACGAGCAAGGTAGAGTGCGAAGTCACCTCACAGTTGGTGTAGGCGTAAAGCTCTTGGATGGTCTGTTCGGCATAGACATTGCGGGCTAAATTAATCTCAATCTCGACCTCTTCAGCCGTGTAGTCATTGATGGAGGAAATTTTCAATTTCCCTTGCTTGACGGCTTTTTCGATGGAGGCAATCAGCGATTCAGTAGTTGTGCCAGCCGGGATTTCGCGGATGATGACTTTCTTATCACCGTCGGGCTCAATTTTTGCTCGTAAGCGAATCTTACCCTTGCCGTCCTCGTATTCGCTAGCATCCATTATGCCACCTTGCTGAAAGTCCGGCAGAATTGAAAAAGAGCGATTTTGCAGAATGGCGATTTGTGCTTCGAGTAACTCTCGGAAGTTATGCGGGAAGACGTGGGTTGCCATCCCGACGGCAATGCCGTCGGTACCCAGCATCAGCAAAGACGGCACTTTGGCTGGTAGGCAGACGGGTTCTTGGTTCCGGCTGTCATAGGAGTCTGTGTAAACCGTGATGTCCTTATTGAAGAGCACTTCTTTCGCCAGTGGAGTCAAGCGGCATTCGATATAGCGACTGGCGGCGGCACCGTCGCCAGTCAGGATATTGCCGTAATTGCCTTGGCCATCGATATAAAAGCGTTTATTAGCCAGCACCACCAGTGCATCGCCGATGGATGCATCACCGTGGGGGTGAAATTGCATAGTGCTGCCCACTACATTGGCGACCTTATGATAACGCCCGTCATCTATTAATGAGAGAGCGTGCAGAATACGCCTTTGTACTGGCTTGAGCCCGTCATCGACATTGGGAATAGCCCGGTCTTTGATGACATAAGAAAAATACTCAACAAAATAATTGTTATAGATTGTCCGTAAACTGTCCTCGGGAGGTTCAATACCGCTACTGGCTTCTACTTCTAACTCCTCGTCCGCGCTGGGGCCAGTAGAGGCAACCTCGGTCCGGCGGTCTGGAGTTAATTCAGGAGAGTTTAAGTCAGGGCGTTTTTCTTCTTCGGGCGGAGTGATGTCAATAGGTTGTTCTGAGTCGTTGCGCATTCACATTATTTTGGTTGATTTTTGTCTGCTGTTTGTTGGGCCACGAGACACATTTCAGCAGCCTGAAATGTGTGCTCTTGGGTCATTGCTAATTCGGTGCGGTTCAGGCAATCCAGGATCATTTCGGCAAAGAAGCGCAAGCCTATGGTCTGAGCGGCCTCAAGGCGATACTGCCCGCGTTGGTCAACCAAATAAATTTGTTGTGGGACTCGATAGGAGCAAATATCGTCGCACTTACGTAACTCCATTTGTCCGTCAGTACCGATGATGATGATCCGTCCATCGCCAAATGAGCGCATTGCTGCTGGGGTGAACCAATCTACGCGAAAATAGAATGAGGTGCCGTTGTCACCAGTGAAAGATGCCTCGCCGAAATCTTCCAGCTCCGGGAATTGTGGATGAGCAAAATTTTCCACTCGGGCGAAATTCAGCTTTGCGCTCTTTGCGCCGGCGAAATGCAAGAATTGCTCGCATTGGTGGCTACCGATGTCACAGAGGATGCCGCCATATTGCTGTTTGCGGAAAAACCACTCTGGTCGGGCCGCTGCTGGGCCTAGGCGGTGTGGTCCGAATCCCACGACCTGCAAGACTGTTCCGATTGCGCCTTGGGCCAGCAAGTCTCCGGCCAGCATTGCGGCTTCATTCTGCAAGCGTTCGCTGTAACAGACCATATACTTGCGGCCAGTCTCGGTCACTACTTTGCGTGCCTGAGCAAGCTGTTCCAGGGTGGTAAATGGTGTTTTGTCAGTAAAATAGTCTTTTCCTGCCTGCATCACTTTTATCCCCAGAGGGCCACGTTCATTTGGGATGGCTGCTGCCGCGACCAACTGCACTTCTTTATCGTCGAGCACTTCCTGCAGGCTACTGGCTGCCGCGGCCATCGGGAAGCGTTCTCGGAACTTGGCGACTTTCGCTGGGTCGTCATCATAGGCCCACTTCAGGCAAGCGCCAGCCGCCAGCAGACTTGCGACCATCCCGTAGATATGGCCGTGCTCCATTCCTACTGCAGCGATGACAAAATCGCGGCCACCGCAAGCCGGCTTTGGCGGCGCTGGCGGCACGAATTTCTGAGCATTAGTCAGTCGAAGCTCCGAAAGTGAAGTGAGAAAAGACATAATATGACCAATTTGAGAGTGATAAAAGTGAACAGGCTATTAGTGGTGGGAAAATACGCGTTCTGGCGCGTGGAAGAGAGCCACGCCGAGCTCATTGGCGCGAGTAATCACGTCCGCATCCTTGAGCGAGCCCGAGGGAGCGATTATTGCGCTGATGCCTGCTGCTGCCGCAACTTCCACACCATCTGGGAAGGGGAAAAAACCATCGCTGGCCATCACTGCATTCTTGATGTTTTCTTGACCAGAGTATTTTTGCTGGAATTTTTCGATTGCCTGCTCTACTGCGCCGACCCGGTCCTGTTCGCCGGTGCCGACACATAGCGTGCCGCCATTTTTGACGATGACCACGCCGTTCGAGCGGACGCTGATGTTCACATACCACGCTGTCAATAGATCAGCTAATTGCGCCGCAGTCGCCGACACAGTGCTCGTTACGCTTCCGAGGGTCTTGCTTTCGGCAGAGGCCGGCCGCAGGTCTGTTTGGCTACGGATGTTGGTCATCAATGGGTCAGCCACTACTAGGCAACCGTCGGCCAATACTTTGAAAGTCTGATAACCACGAATGTCGTCACCAACAAATTTCGGTAACTTACTCAAGTCAGCGCATTGTAAAATACGGACGTGCTTATTTTTCTTTGCTTCTGGATTGGTAAAAATGGCCACTGCCGCCGAATCATATTCTGGTGCAATTACGCACTCTACGAAGGTCGCCATAATCTCTTTGGCAGTGGCGAGATCGACTTTACAGTTGAAAGCGATAACGCTGCCAAAGGCCGCCCGGGGGTCGCAATCGCGGGCCTTGAGATATACATCCAGCAGCGAGTCGCCGGCAGAGGCTATTGCGGCGCCGCACGGATTCACGTGCTTCATACAGGCGCAAGCCGGTTCCTGGAAAAACTTCACGATATTGAGGGCATAGCTCAAGTCTTCCAGGTTTGTTTGTGAGAGACCGCCTTTGCCGCTTTTCAGCACCTTCATATCACCAATGACGCAGTTTCTGCCGAGTGGTTTGTAGAAAGCGGCTGTCTGGTGTGGGTTGCTGCCATACCGCAGATCATCGACCTTGTGGTATGCTTGTCCCATAATCTCGGCGTCGGCGGGGTAATCTCC
>CAZUCG010000375.1:0-3560 GCA_964619145.1 uncultured Lentisphaeraceae bacterium
CTACCAGATCCTGATACCCGAATGTAGTGCCTCTGTCTGTAATCATAACATTATTATTTCCGCTGTCTCTTACTTTATTTACTGCAAATTTCATGGATTCAGGAGCCAGAAATTGTCCTTTTTTTATATTAACTGGCCGGCCGGTGTGTCGTGCGGCGGGGAATAAATGTGTTTGCCGGCAGAGGAAGGGTGGTATCTGCAAGATATCAGCTACCTCGGCGGCGGCGGCGCATTGTCCTGATTCGTGCACATCAGTCAACACTGGGCAGGCGAATTCTTTTTTTATCGCTGCCAGGATTGACAAGCCTTCGTCCATACCGCTGCCGCGGAAGGATTTGATGCTGGTACGGTTCGCCTTGTCAAAAGAGGCCTTGAAGACATAGCGGAAGCCGAGTTTTTGGCAGATTTCCTGGGCTTTTTCGGCGATTGTCCGGCAGATATCCAGGGATTCGGCCACACAGGGTCCGGCAATAATCAAGGGCAGGTTGCCATCGCCCACTGCGATGGTTTCAGTTATAAAGAATTCAGCAAGGCTCATTGTTGCTCACTTTGATTGGCAGGGTAAAAGAAGAAAAAGGCAGTGCGAGTTATTTTTGGCCGCGTTGGGTTAAGAGTTTTTCAACCAAGGCGATATCGGCTGGGACATCGACGCCCACGCTGCGTTCTTTGGTCACCAGCACCCAGATGCGAGCGCCATTCTCCAAGGCTCGCAGCTGCTCCAGCATTTCACAACTCTCCAGCTGACCTTGCGGCCAACTGACAAATTTTTGCAAGAATGCGCGAGTGTAGGCATAAAGCCCCCAGTGCGACAGCGGTTCCAGCAGCGCTCCGCCGGATCTTGGATAAGGTATCAACGCCCGGCTAAAATACAGTGCGAAACTACAGCGGTCCACGACCACTTTGACCGCATTAGTGTCGTCGGGTTCCCGGCCGGTGAGGGAAAAAGGTACAGCCGCGGTGCCCATATCCGCGTTGGTAGCTCGCATATTCTGGATCAATGAAGTCAGAACTGCTGCCGACATCAGTGGCTCGTCACCTTGGACATTGATAATCAGGTCGCAAGCGATGTCTTTTATCGCTTCTGCTATCCGGTCTGTACCAGTCTGATGTTCAGAAGAAGTCATCACTGCTTTGCCGCCGAATGCTGATACTGCCGACATAATCCTTTCATCGTCAGTAGCCACAATGACTTCTGCGATTTCCGGACAAGCCAAGGTGGATTGGTAGGTATGCTGGATCATCGGCTTGCCGTTTATCAAAGCCAGCGGCTTGCCTGGGAAACGGGTGCTGCCATAGCGGGCTGGGATTACCGCAACGGTTCGTTTATGCATAGGTGCTCCTGTTGGGACACAGTCCTAGGGTCGGGCTAAAATCGGCAGTTATGACTTCTTGAGCAGATGTTCTTGCAGCGCCTGGGCGGAAATTGCGGCTGTGCCGACATAACCCACCACGAGGCCGGCCGCGGCATTGGCGATTTGGGCTGCCTCTTCTGGGGCAGCGCCAGCCAGCAAAGCCATAGTCATAGTAGCCATCACTGTATCGCCGGCGCCGGATACATCAAAAACTTGTCTAGCTTCAGTGGGGATATGGTAGGGCAGGGTGGTATCTCGGCGGAAAAGTGCCATCCCCTCAGCCCCTAGTGTGATCAGCAACAATTCCGGTTGCCAAATGTCCATTAAGGTGGCCCCCACTTTTAGTAATGCCTGATCTTGGAGTGGTTGTCCTTGATTGGGCTGGAAAGGTATGCCAGCCAGAGTAAACGCCTCCGCCCGATTCGGAGTCATCAATTTTAGCCCTTGGACAGAAAAAAGGTGTGACGGGTGTGGGTCGAGAGTGGTGAAGACAGCGGCAGAACGGGCGCAATCACAGATTGCCTGCATAAAGCTGTGGTTGAAGACACCTTTGGCATAGTCTTCCAAAATCAGCGCCTGAATGTTCCCGGAATGCAGCTCTTGTTGCAGCGAGAGCAAGAGCTTTTGCCGTAAAATATCGGTCAATTCAGCGGTGTTTTCGCTGTCAATACGCACGACTTGCTGGTTCCCGGCCAGGACCCTGGTTTTGACTGTGGTCGGGCGTTCCGGGTCGGTTAGCAAAGCACTGATGTCGACACCAGCTTGCTGAAGGAGTGTTCGCAGTTCTTCACCTTCTTGATCACAGCCAATACAGCCCACAGCTTGAGCTGCGCCGCCTAAAGAGAGAACATTGCGCGCGACATTGGCACCGCCGCCAGGTACTGCCGTACAGCGGTGGACTTCCACGACCGGCACTGGTGCTTCCTGGGAAATCCGCGTGGCATTGCCCCAGATATAGCGATCGAGCATCAAATCGCCCAAGACCGCTATCCGAAAACGAGGAAACTCAGATAAATAGGCAGAAAGTTTACTCATACGATATTTTTTCTATTATTTCCGTCACTGGCTGTTCCAAGTTTAGTTGTGGTGGCGGTTGGGTGAGGACTATGTTTTGCAGCAGCCGGATGTCGTTTTCAATTCTGTTCAAGGCCGCCAGCATTGCTGGTCGTTGGCGGCGGTTCATACGCTCGGCATTGCTGCGCAGGTAGCGAGTGCGGCCGAGTAATTCCTGTTCATATTCTAGCAATAGCGCTTGCACTATCGGGTCATTGCTGTCGATTTTGCGGATGTCCTGGCGTAAATCGTCAGTTTTGTCAATGATGGTCAGGCGCATTTGCTGGCCGTGCCAGAAGTCGCCATCCTTGAGCAATTCTGGCAAAATGAACATCAGGGCGAACTGCAGTACCAAGACTAGCGCAATGCTGATCTTGGCGAGATTTGCCAAGGCGTTACTTTGCCAAGAATAGTTTACTCGAGGATAAACGAGAAAAAACCGTATCTGCTGGCCCGACACTTCCAGTAGATCGCCACTCCGCAACTCCCGCATTCCGGTCAATATTTTCTGGTTCAGGCTCACCGTGCTGGCGGGCAGGCTCTCAGCGGTATACTTGTCACCACTGCCAGTAATGCGCAGGCATTCGTTATTGCTGCCGGGCAGGCGGCAATGGCAGCGGGGACTGCCGCCGACTAACACTGGCCCGGTGGGGAATGTCAGCACTCGTCCGGGTTGCAAGACTTGTTCCGGGACGTCGCTATGGGGAAGGATGGTCAGTTGGAAGGCCATACGGCAGAAATTATCTTGCGGCAGGGTGTAGCGACTCGGTTCCCGGCGCGATTGCTTCAGTCAAGGGAGTCGTGGGAGGAACGAACTCTTGCGGTTCGATGGTAAAAGACAACTTCTCGGCATTCGCCGGAAGAGAAACCGTGACTTTACGGGCAGAAGTTTCAAGGTCCTGACCGAGGATTTCTTCTGCCAGCGGGTCTTCCAGGTTCTGTTGCACCATTCGCCGAACTTCGCGGGCACCGCATTCCGGCTTAAAACTCTTCTCAAGTAAGAAGGCCCGAGCTGTATCATCGATGCTAAGCGAGCAGTTTTTGTCTTTCAGGCGTTGGACGATGCTTTCCAGCTCTAAGGCGATGACTTTAGCGATGTCTTGCTTGCTCAATTGCCGGAATACAATCACATCATCGAGACGGTTGAGGAATTCA
>CAZUCG010000376.1:0-3560 GCA_964619145.1 uncultured Lentisphaeraceae bacterium
CGGGGTAAGCATACAGTAATGGTATGCAAACATTGGCGATATGTCGGTCTAGGTAACCATCCTGTGCTGCTGTTTCCGGATTCGTCACCAAGGCACAGTTGTCTGCCTGCGGATTGTAATCCGGAAAGCCTTCTGGAAACAGTGGTTCTGGCACGGGATCAACACCGCCAAGAGGGAGGGCAAAGGGAGGCATTTTACTCATCAGAGTACCTTTCATTAACAGCAAAACTTGCCAGCAAAGCCGAACTCAGGCAAATAAAAACATTGTCCGGGGTTAAGTCAAAGGCAATCTGCACAAGGTGTATCATCACAGCTCGGCTCAGAGCCTTCCTCGTCACAGCTCGGCTCAGAGCCTTCCTCGTCACAGCTCGGCTCAGAACCTTCCTCGTCACAGCTCGGCTCAGAACCTTCGTTGCGGTAGATGATTTTTCGATCGTCCCATAATTCTTCCAAGCCGTAGAATCCCCTTAATTCGGGGTCCAGGATATGTACCATCAAGACGCCATAATCCAAGACCATCCAACGGCTAGCCGGCTCGCCATCTTGCCCACGCGGCCGCAAGTCCTCTTCAAGCATCGACTGGCGAATATTGTTGGCAATCGCCCTGATATGCGGCATCGAAGTACCGCTGCAGACAAGATAGAAATCCGCCAAGATGGATTTTTCGCGGACATCAAACAGCAGCACGTCGACCGCTTTGTGTTCTTGACAGACGGCCACACAACGGCGCGCCAATGCTTCTGGGTCCTGGGTAATCAAATTCGGTGGTGTCATTTTCCCGTATAGCTCCTTTTATTGGTACAATTTATGCTGTTGGATGTACGCCCAAACTGGCCCGGGCAAATACCGGCCTAAATCGCCACCCCGCTGGCAGGCGCCGCGCAAATCAGTCGAGGAGATATCCCAAGTCGGCAAATCCTCGTCCGGCAAAATCGAGGAAAGCAATTTTTGCGCATTATGTTCGCCGAAATATGGCACCAGCTCGGAATAATAAGGCACCCGCACGCCAGGACGCGGGTAAATAATAAAATTATAGCCATTCACTAACTCTCCGGCCCGTTGCCAGGAATGCAGGGTACTCAGAGAATCCATCCCCATCAGGAAGAACAACTGCTCGCCGGGGTAAATTTTACTGAGAATGGACAGCGTATCGATGGTATATGATTTGCTGTCAGTGCGTTGCAATTCGATGTCGGAAAAACTGAAGGCGGAGTTTTCCTCGATGACCAGTCGCAGCATCGCCAAACGGTGTTGCGCCGAAGCCACTAGGTCTGCGTTCTTGTGCGGTGGGTACAGGGTAGGCACAAACATCACCTCGTCAGCCTTCTCCAACTGCAAAATGTGATTAGCCAATTCCACGTGTCCACTATGCACCGGATCGAATGTCCCCCCGAAGACCACCAGTCGGGTATTGCGAGCCGGTGGCGGCAGTGCAGGATCAAATTCCTCTACTCCAATTGCTGGATGTGCAAGCCGATCATTAGCTGTATGTGCAAGCCGGTCATTATCATCACGGTAATTCAGCATCATTCATAAACCATATTGAAAATACTCACTCAAAAGACTCGTGAATACTATAACGATGCAAACGAAAATTACAAAACAGAAAAACAAAATTGCACTCCTAGTTTTCGGCTTGTGGGTTGCAAAGCTGCCGCGAGCGGCAAATAAAACATCAATTCGAGGTGCAAAAAAATAATTTGCGATTACATTTATGCTACTTGTTATTATTTTTGTTTGTCGGCCCAGAAGTCAGCGGCCTATACAGTGGCTGACGAAGCAGCTAAGCAGCTGCTTTTTTTGGCAGCACAACTATTTTCCCTAACTAACAAAAAATTGACCCCAGGACACAAAATGAAAATTGCATTACTAGTTCTAGCGTTGGCCATCAGCGCTTGGTCGGCAGAGTTGACAGTCGGGCCTGAAGCCCCTTTCCAGACTATCGGGGCTGGCTTGAAAGCTTTGAAAAATGGCGATACGCTGACGATTATGCCCGGTCAGTATTATGAAGCACTAGAAGTATCCGGCTTTAAAGACAACCTCATTCGAGCACAGTACCCCGGCAGCGTCCTGATCCACGGCGACCAGCCGGCACCTAAATTCTCGCTTCTGCCCGGCTATCGCTTCGTCTATGTCGCTGACTGGCCTGAGAATGTCACCGCACTAAACGAATTCGACACACTGAAAATATATCTTCCCCGAGCGACCATCCGGGAATTGGAGTTCAAGTTCGCCGGTTGGCATAAAGAGGGTGACAAACTGTATATCTCTACCAGCGATGGACAAGCCCCGGATGCACACCGCCTGACTGTCTCCGTCCTGGAAGGCAATGGCCTACGCATTGGTTCGGTAGAGAATGTCCAAATTGAGGGCCTGGTAACGCGAGGATTCTATTCGCACAGCAAACGCGACACTTGGAGTGGCGTCAATGGCATTCAGCTGCAGCAGCCGGTCAATTGCCAGATCCGCGACTGTGTGGCCTTCTTTAACAGCAATGGCATTTCGCTCTCTGGCGGCAGCGACAGCAGCATCGAAAACTGCGTAGCTTATGCCAATGGCTCCCGCCAGCCGACCTCGGGTGGCAATATCATCGGCTGGAGCGGCACTCGCAATGTGATTCGTGATAGCCTCTCGATGTTCCGCTTCCCGGCTGAAAGCGACCAGACAATCGGCTTGCGCTTTTACGGCGTGATGCTGGACTGCATAATTGACAACTGCCGGTCAATCGGCGAAGGCGGCCTGAATATCAAAGGTACCGTCACCGGCTGCTGGCTGCTAAACAGCTATTCACAATTTTCCATCAATGCCAGTCAGAGCCGTAACAACATCTTTGGCGGGCTCAATGGCTACAACAAAAGCGATATCTCACCGCTCAAAGAACTAAGCAGAGCCGATTATGACAAACATTATGCCGATCCTGACAACCACGATTTCCGACCACTCGCAGAAGTACAAATCGGTTCTTGGGAGAATGTCCAGGATGGCGGGACCGTCTTGCTGCCCTCTGGCGAATACCCGCCCTTGCAAATCAGCACTGCCAATGTCACCATCAAGACTCGCGGCTCTGGATCGCCGGCCATAATCAAAGGCGGCACCTCTACCGGGCCAGGGCTGATTCTCGAGAACCTGGCCTTCTCGGCGCCATTGACGCTCAACAGTGACCAGGCCCAAATCCAGTCCTGCATCTTTCAAGACAAAATCACCGCCAGTGGCAACGGCCTCCGAATCGTGCATAATAATTTTACCGCCGAGGCGGATTTTTCTCGTGCCAGCGGCTATCGTCATAGCAATATAGGTACCGGCGTGATAAATGGCCTGCAGGACATCGGCGATGACATCGATGCTTTTGGCAAAGGGCCATATAGACTGATTCGCGAAGTCCACAAACCGCGCATTACCGGACCATTTGTGTTCTCGCTTACTGACAAAACTGCCAATATCGAATGGTGGACTGATGCCCAGGATGTCTCCTCCGAGCTGTTATGGGGCGATGCGGCTGACAAAATGCAGTCAGTAGGTCAACCCTTCTCTGGTGGCTATTACCACAGTATGACTCTAAC
>CAZUCG010000377.1:0-3559 GCA_964619145.1 uncultured Lentisphaeraceae bacterium
GGCTGGCATTATTTGAGAATATACTCTATTGAATCTACCAGCGCAAGCCAGCTGGCTTGAATGATATCGGTCGATACGCCGACGGTGGTCCAGACTTCTTCGCCGTTGGTGCTTTCCATCAGCACTCGGACTTTGGCGGCAGTGGCCTGCTCAGCTGTTAGCACCCGGACCTTGTAGTCAATCAAGTGCACTTGATTGACCTCGGGATAGAAGACCGTCAAGGCTTTACGCAAAGCCAGGTCCAAGGCGTTCACCGGGCCATTGCCCATCGAGGCGGCTGTCTCAGTGGTGCCACCGACCTGTATTTTCAGCATTGCGTAGGCGCTCATCTCACCGTCGGGGCTGGGGTATTCGCCGCTGGTTTTGTACATCTGGAGTTCGAAATGTGGGGTGAAACGCCCCAGGATATTCAGCACCATCAGTTCAAAACTGGCGTCTGCGGATTCGAATTGGTAGCCCTCGTGTTCTAGTTGCTTCAGGCGCTGAACGATGGCGGCTGTCTCTGGAGAGTCCTTGGTCAGCTCAGGCGCAACCTGGCCCAGCTTGGCCAGGACCGTGGTGCGGCCAGAGACCTCGCTCATCAGGAACCGGCGCTTGTTGCCTACCGATTCCGGAACGACGTGCTCGAAGGAGTGGGCGCATTTGCTCACGCCATCGATATGCATTCCACCCTTATGAGCGAAAGCACTCAAGCCGACGTAGGGTTTGTTCAACGGCACCGTTATATTGCAAATTTCCGAGATGGCAAAGACTGCCTCGGAGAGATTCTCCAGGTTGCTGTTGATGCATTCCAGCCCTTGTTTCATTTGCAAGTTGGGGATGATCACGCTGAGATCAGCATTGCCGCAACGCTCACCGATGCCGATGAATGTCCCCTGGACCTGCTCAGCACCCACGTCGACTGCCAACATTGAATTTGCCACGGCGCAGCCCATATCATTGTGACAGTGGATGCCTATCTTGCGACCAGGGAATAACTCGACCATCTCACGAGTGATGCTCATTATCTCACCTGGTGTGCAGCCGCCGTTGGTGTCACAGAGGCAGAGCGAGTCCGCCCCAGCGGCAGCAGCAGTTTTTAGCACATCCACGGCGCATTCGCGGTTGGCCTTGAAGCCATCGAAGAAATGCTCGGCGTCAAAAATCAGCTCTTTGTCCTGCTTTTTGAAGAAATTGACCGTGTCATAGACTAACTCAAGGTTAATTTCTGCAGTCGTGCGCAGGATTTCACGGATATGCAGGTCCCAGGATTTGCCGAAGATGACCACGACATCGGTGCGTGCCTTCAGCAGTGACAGTACATTGTCGTCCTCTTCAACTTTTAGATTTTTGCGGCGAGTGCTACCGAAGGCACAGAGTTTGGCGTTCTGTAGTTTGATTTCGGCAGCGCGGTTGAAGAACTCGATATCTTTTGGATTCGAGCCGGGGTTACCGGCTTCGATATAACTCACCCCGATGTCATCTAAGGCGCGGATGATATTCAGTTTGTCAGAGACTGAAAACGAGATGCCTTCGCTCTGGGCACCATCGCGTAGAGTGCTGTCCAGTATTTGTATTTTTTTCATAAATTCCTCATAGGAGACGATTCAAACCATTGATATATGCCATTATACTCGCCTCGATGATGTCTGTCGAGAGACCACGACCAATGACATTCTTATCCCCACACTTGATTTTTACTATCACTTCACCTAAGGCGTCATTGCCTTCGGTGACAGAGAAAATTGAGTAATCATCAAGAATGTGCGGCGGGGCTGGAATCATCTTATCAATAGCCTTGTAGGCGGCGTCCACAGGACCATCGCCGATTGCTACCTCTTCGAGCAATTCGTCATTGTGACTTAACCGGATAACTGCACTGGAGGTGACGTAATTTCCGCAGCTGACCGTAAAACGGTCCAATTTGAATGCGCCAGTGTCGCCCAGGAACTTACGACCAGCCAGGGCCTCGAGGTCCTGGTCAGTGATTGTTTTCTTTTTGTCGGCCAGCTGTTTGAAGCGTTCGAACAGCTCGTCTACATCTTCTTTGCTCAGCTGATAACCCAGTTCAACTAGGCGACTTTCCACCGCGTGCCGACCGCTGTGTTTGCCGAAGACCATCGCATTTTTGAGCAAGCCGATCGATTGCGGGGTCATAATCTCGTACGTCTCGCGGTTGGCCAGCATTCCGTGTTGGTGGATGCCGGCTTCGTGGGCGAAGGCATTGGCGCCGACGATGGCCTTATTGATTGGTGCGGGCAGCCCCAGCAGATTATAGACCAGCCGACTGGAACGGTATATCTGGGTGGTGTCGATATTCGTCTCACAGTTGTAAAAGTCTTTACGGGTAGTGATGCCCATTACCACTTCTTCCAAGGCGGCATTGCCAGCGCGTTCGCCCAGGCCGTTGATGGTGCATTCGACTTGGCCGGCACCGGCCAATACTGCTGCCAGTGAGTTGGCCACGCCCAAGCCCAGATCGTTATGGCAGTGTACCGAGATGGTCACATTCTCAATGCCTCGCACGTTGTTTTGCAGATACTTCAACATCGCCACCATTTCAGTCGGAGTCGTGTAACCAACCGTGTCCGGTACATTCACAACTGTGGCGCCAGCGGCAATGGCAGCCTCTAACGCCCGAGCCAGAAATTCTTTCTCACTGCGCATAGCGTCCTCAGCGGAGAACTCCACCTCGGGCAGGTATTTCTTGGCATAGCGGACCATCTCGCTAATGGTATTCAGGACCTTCTCTGGAGACATCTTCAGCTTGTACTGCATATGGATCGGCGAAGTGGCCAGAAAAGTATGGATGCGGGCACTCTTGGCACCGCGCAGGGCCTCGTAAGCCGCATCGATGTCTTTCGGTACTGCCCGGGCCAAACTACAGATCGTGCTGTTCTTGATGACCTCAGAGATTTTCTGGATAGACTCGAAATCACCTTTGGAGGCGATGGCAAAACCGGCCTCAATGACGTCCACCCGCAACCGTTCCAGAGCCAAGGCGATCTCAATCTTTTCATTGAGATGCATACTGCAGCTGGGCGCTTGCTCACCATCCCGCAAGGTGGTGTCAAATATCTTAATCTTTCTCATTCTGTTTTGCTCCAAATTGATTGTCTGAATGTCTTCAGGGTTATCTGTATAACGTCGCTTGGACGGCAGTATCTCTGATTTTGGGAAATTAGCTATTAGTCCTTGAAAACCGCTCCGCGGTCGGCAGAAGTCACCGCTTGCGCATAGCGCTTCAAGTATCCACTCAGGCCTTCCTGCTGACGCAAGGGCATACTCTTGCATCGCTGGGCCCATTCGTCATCTGAGAGCAAAGCATTAAGCGTGCCGTTGCTGATGTCGATGGCGATGCGGTCGCCATCCTGGAGGTAGGCGATCGGCCCGCCAGCCTGTGCCTCCGGAGAGATATGGCCGATGGCCGCGCCGCGCGTCGCGCCGGAAAAACGTCCATCGGTCAGTAATGCCACTGAGCTATCCAAGCCCATTCCGGCGATAGCCGAAGTCGGGCCGAGCATTTCGCGCATTCCGGGTCCGCCGCAGGGTCCTTCATAGCGGATTACTACCACGTCAC
>CAZUCG010000378.1:0-3557 GCA_964619145.1 uncultured Lentisphaeraceae bacterium
AACCGTCGACAGCCACCTTGGCAAGGTGGTGCTCTACCAACTGAGCTACGCCCGCTTGATTGAATACCTGCTTAAATTAATGCCAAATTCGATTTTTTCAAGTCGTGAGGTAAAAATCTTGCATTATTTGTGCTATTTTGCGGTCTTAGTCGGGTATGAGCGGTAGTGTTTGCTGGATTTATGTCCTGTTCGCTGCGCTTGTTCTGTCATCAGTCTTCTGCTTCTTCAGCGTAAGGCGCAAAATCTTCCAAGGTGCGCTCTTCATTTAACAGAGACCGCAATTTCTCTAATGCTTGATTTTGAATTTGCCGCACTCGTTCTCGAGTGCGACCAATCGAGATGCTGACTTCTTCCAATGTCTTGGGTTTGTCGCCTTGCAAACCGAAGCGCAGATTCAGAATCACCCGTTCGCGTTCTTCCAGCTGAGAAATCAATTCCAGCATGTGGTTCAGCGTCTCTTCATCCTTGACGATATCGTCAGGGGAGCTGGTTTTTTCATCTGGGATAATGTCCTTGAATTCTCCATCAGCGCCATTTTGGATGGGGTCGAAGATGGATATAGTCGAGGTCCTTCCTTGGCGCAGTCCGACGACAGTGCGCTCAGTCAAATTGATATCCAAGGCTATTTCCTTGTCGGTGGGGTCGCGCCCGAGACTCTGCGAGAGCTTGTTTTTAGCACTCTGAATCTTGCCGATTTTGGTGGCCGATTGCACTGGTATCCGGATGGTGCGGGCTTGGTTGGCCAAGGCTCGGCGCATAGATTGTTTAATCCACCAAGCGGCATAGCTGCTTAACTTGGCACCTTTGCTGGGGTCGAATTTCTCTACTGCCCGCATTAGTCCGATATTGCCTTCGGAGATTAAATCGAGCAATGGCAGTCCGAGCCCTTTGAAATCGTGGGCAATTTTCACCACCAGGCGGAGATTGCTGCGAATGAGTGCCTCGCGGGCTTCCGCGTCACCTTCGGCAATCTTGGTTGCTAGCACCGCCTCCTCCGCTTGGGTTACCAAACGGAATTGTCCGATGCTTTGCATATATAGTTTCATGGTATCATTATCAGAAATCATATACCTGCGTATCCCTCATTATTTTGCCTGATTTGCCCACGCGAAATCGAAAGCTAAGGCAAAATTATTGCTGTCCTGCTTTTTCTCGCTAGGAAGTAGATTTATAGAATTTGCTGGACGTTGTAGTGTCTCATTCTGAGGTGAAGAACTCATCTTCTTCAATAATATCCTCAGTCTCATTTTTTGCCTCAGCAAAAATAATTATGCCATCTGATTCGAGCATCGTCCGCAGCTTGACGAGGGCCTGGTTTTGGATTTGCCGCACTCTTTCCCGAGTGCGTCCGATGGCTGCGCTTACTTGTTCCAGGGTCTTCGGTGGGTCGCCTTGTAAGCCAAAACGCAAGGCTAGGATTACCCGTTCGCGTTCTTCGAGTTTCTCAGTCAAATTTAACATATGACTGAGCGTCTCTTGGTCTTGCAGGAGGTCATTGGGCGGGATACTCTTTTCGTCTGGCAGGATATCCTTGAGTTCGCCTTCCTCGCCGGGATGAAAAGGTGCCTGGATGGAGACTGTGGAGGTCTTACCGTGCCGCAGGCCATTGACCGTCCTCTCGGTCAAATTTACTTCCAGAGCAATCTCTTTGTCAGTCGGATCACGGCCTAGTTTCTCCTTCAGGATCGTCTTCGCGGCGTATATCTTGCTGATTTTACTGGCAGACTGCACTGGTATGCGGATAATTTTTGATTGGTTGGCCAAGGCCCGGCGCATTGCCTGTTTAATCCACCAAGCGGCATAGCTACTTAACTTGGCACCTTTGGTGGGGTCAAATTTTTCCACTGCCCGCATTAAACCGATATTTCCTTCAGAGATCAAGTCTAACAACGGCAAACCTAAGCCTTTGAAGTCGTGAGCTATTTTCACCACCAGCCGTAAGTTACTGCGAATAAGCTTGGTACGCGCTTCTGGGTCGCCACTGGCAATTTTCTTAGCAAGGACGCATTCTTCCGCTGGGGTAACTAACGGATACTTGCTAATATTCATCATATAAAGTTTTAAAGTGTCATTGTCTGAAAGCATATTTATTCACCTGCAACAATCTTTTTTCACAGCCAGTTCGAAGCGCGGTATAATTTTGTTATTCCCTTTCGGCTCTCTGTCTGCAATGTCACTTTGCCAAGCCAGACAAGTATAATTAACCATAGTAATAACGTTATTCCAGCAAAAATATTGGTCGAAGCAAAAAAACAACCATTCTGCTTCACAGAATTATTGATCCGCCTGCTTGCAGGCATCCTCTGACGGCCTGTGCGTCAATGCTGGTGATAGCCTGGCTGCTGTTCAGGGCCTGCACCGCCGCAACTCCAGCTGCCTCACCGCATTGGTTCAGGTTTACCATCACCCGCACGGCTCCAAACGCCTCTCGGTCGGCATCGAGCATCCGTCCAGCACACAAGATATTACTGGCGCCTCTGGGGATCAAGCAGGACAATGGGATTTGGTAGTATGGCAAAACTTTGCCTTCTGGCAACCATCGCCCGGAGCTGATGCTGACTCCACCTTTGCTAGTATTCATACTGCCATCGAGTCTCTTAAAGGTAATCGAGTCATCTTGATCGTTATGGATATCCACTGGGTAGGTCCCATTGGCTATCGCCTCCGAGCAGGGGCGACCCGAGAGGAGGTCTTCGCCGTGCAGGGTGGCAATGGCATTGATGTGCAGCCCTTCGCGGATGCCAATGGCCGAGGGTAACGACTCCAAGTATAATTTCTGTTCGGGTAATTCCTGCTGGAGCATCGTGAGCAGCGCCCGGATTTGCCGGCGAGAAATCAGTTCAGCCGCAGTGATTTCGCCAGCGTCATCGCAATCGCAGTTCAGCACTCGCGTTCCAGCCAGCATAAACAACGCGCTATTGGGCTGGTTCATTCCCCAATAATAGCCGCAGGGGAGGTCTGGTAGCTGTTCGCGGTAGCGCTCGATGCACTCGCGGAGGTTGAAGCCTGACGGGAAAGACCAATTACTGAAGCGGGCGCAGCTGGTGGGCGGTTGAGGATGTTTCGGCCGACGCATTGGCAGACCGGCACTTTTGCATAGCAGGCCATCGCCGGAGGCATCAAGGAAGATTTTCGCCTTAATGGCGAAGCGCCCGGATTTGTTTTCAGCGATAATCGCTTGACAGTCGCCCTCGGCCTGCATAATCGCGCGGGAGAATGCGGTATGCAAATACAGGCTGATGTTTTTCTCTTCGCTCACCAGTGCGTCGAGCTCTAGCGTCAGTTCTTCTGTATTCAGCCTGATACCTCGGTGCCCACCAGTCGCACTGAAGTCAGTACAAGCGCCAGTTTTAGCCAAGCGTTGCAATGTCTCGTAGGTCAAGCCGGCAATTATTTGTTGACTCTGGGTTATATCGTACAGTGAGTGCCACATCCCGACCAAGCCCAAAGTCGCCACGCCGCCTAAGCGGTTTTGTTTTTCCAGCAAGATTACTCTGGCACCAAGCCGCGCCGCGCGGATGGCTGCGAATACACCAGTGCAACTACCCCCAATCACG
>CAZUCG010000379.1:0-3554 GCA_964619145.1 uncultured Lentisphaeraceae bacterium
AAGCAGCCAGCAGGGTATTCTGGGCAACGTCATCAATGACCTGTGCATAGATGTGTGCGCCGGTACGGCAAACGCACAGACGCGGTATTGAAGCAGTCCCGGAGACCTTTTGGCGAAGGCGGTTGTGGCGGCGGATGCGCGCCTTTTTTGTAGATAATTTGCTCATAAAATTACTCCAGCGGTGAAAACATCCGGATTGAAAGCCGAATGGTAGTTATTATAGCACAGAAGATTAGACGGTCTTGCCTTCCTTCAAGGTGATCTGCTCGCCGACGTAGCGAACACCTTTGCCGTGGTAGGCATCAGGAGCGCGAAATTTACGAATAGTAGCAGCGACTTGACCGACTTGCTGTTTGTCAATGCTCTCCAGTGAGATATGGGTCTGATCCGGCAGTGTGGCAGTAACGCCCTCTGGGATTTCATAGACCACAGGATTGGAGTAGCCAAGGTTCAAAGTCAATTTCTTGCCCGCTAACTGTGCTCGATAACCGATGCCGAATAACTCCAAGTCAATCTTGAAGCCTGTGTCGACGCCAATAATCATCGAATTCAAAATGCTGCGCACCATACCGTGTTTCATTTTCAAAAAACGGTTGTCGTTGTCGCGTTTGATATGAATGATTGAGCCTTCATTTTCCAGGCTGATGCCCTCAGGCAGACTGAATTCCAGACTGCCTTTGGGACCAGTTACTTTCAAATCCTGGCCGTTGATTGCAAATTTCACCTTGCTATTCAAGGTTATTGGTTTGTTACCCATCCGTGACATGCTGCTTTTCCTTTCCTTTTAAGAGGAGACTACCAGACGTAGCAGAGCAACTCGCCACCGATGCTGCGACTGCGTGCTGCGCGGTCCGTGAGTACACCAACAGAAGTGGTTAAAATCGCCACTCCCAGGCCGCCCAGGACGCGCGGAATTTCATTGCTGTTGACATAAACTCGGCAAGAGGGCTTGCTAATTCGCCGGATGCCTTCAATGACCGGGGTCGAGTTCTTGCCAGTGTATTTAAGGGTCAGAGTCAAAGATTTTTTGTTCTTACCCAAGTCCTCGACATTAAAACTTGCGATATAACCGGTGTCCTTCAAGGTCTCGGCTACAGCAGTTTTCAAATTTGATGCGGGCATATTGACGGTCGGCAATTTGGCGTTGGAAGCATTGCGGATGCGAGTCAACATATCGGCAATTGGATCACTCATGCTCATGTTATTCTCTCCTTACCAGCTTGCTTTGGTCACACCAGGGATCATACCGTTATTGGCCAATTCGCGGAAACAGATCCGGCACAAATGGAACCGGCGAATATAAGCCCGGGGGCGACCGCAGCGTTCGCAACGGAAGTAACCGCGGACTGCGAATTTCGGCGTGCTCTGTGATTTAACTATTAGACTTTTCTTTGCCACTGCTTGTTTCTCCTCAACTGGCGAACGGTAAACCGAGCAAGGACAGCAAATCGCGGGCCTCGTCATCAGTCTTGGCGCTCGTCACGATGGTGATATTCATACCAATCGTGTGCTTGATTTTATCCAGGTCGATTTCGGTGAAAACCGACTGGTCATTTAAACCGAAGGTGTAATTTCCGCTGCCATCGAAGGCCTTGGCCGGGATTCCGCGGAAGTCGCGTACTCGCGGCAAGACGATGTTAATCAACCGGCAGAGAAAATTATACATATTATCGCGGCGCAGGGTTACGCAGGCACCCACCGACATCCCTATGCGCAACTTAAAGTTTGAGATATTCTTGCGGGATTTGGTGATGACCGGCTTTTGGCCACTAATTTGACCCAGAGTCTCGACGGCCGCCTGCATTACCTCACGGTCTTTGTCGGAACTAACACCAGTGTTGAGAACAATTTTTACCAGCTTCGGAACCTCCAAGGTATTCTTATAGCCACGCTTAGCTACCAGCTGGGGGATGACGTCTTTTTTGTACTGATCGAATAAGATACTGTCCATTTTTGTCCTGACCTCTTGTTTTAGCTTTCCTTGCCAGAACGCTGTGAACGGTAACGCTCGGCCAGCATCACATTTGAAATGTGAATTGGCCCTTCTTGGTCAACAATCCCACCTTGGGGGTTAGTCTGACTGCGGCGAACCGTCTTCTTCTGGATATTTAAGCCCTCGACATAGACGCGCTCTTTTTTGCGGTCAATGCGGAGGACCTTGCCAGTTTTGCCCTTGTCGTCGCCGGTAAGGACGTATACTTCATCGTCTTTTTTGAAATTGGCTTTTGACATCAGAGCACCTCCGGGGCGAGCGAGACAATCTTCATAAAATTCTTTTCCCGCAATTCGCGTGCCACCGGTCCAAAAATCCGGGTCCCGCGTGGGTTATTAGTGTCATCGATGATGACTGCGGCATTGCGATCGAAACGCAGGTATGAACCGTCCGAACGACGGATACTCTTGGCGGTGCGCACGACAACTGCCCGGACTACTTCGCCTTTTTTGACTTGGCCGTTCGGTTGGGCTTCTTTGACTGAGGCCCTGATGATGTCGCCGATTTCCGCATAGGACTTACCTTGGCCTAAAGTCCGGATGGCCATAATTTTTCTGGCTCCGGAGTTGTCAGCCACGTCCAATATGGTTTGCATTTGAATCATAGTTCAGACTCCTACTCGGTTACCGCACGTTGTTGGATGCTTACCAACCGCCAGCGTTTCAGTTTGCTCAAAGGACGCGTTTCCATAATTTTCACTACGTCGCCAATCCTCGCTTCGTTGTTCTCGTCGTGCACGTAATATTTCTTCGTGACTTGGATGATTTTGCGGTAGCGCGGATGAGTAGTCCGGCGATTGACCTTGACGACCAATGTCCGCTCCATTTTGTCGCTAACCACGATGCCGACCAAGACCTTCCGCAAGTTCCTAGTGGCTTCCGAGATGACTTCCTGAGTCACTTCCGGGGTCACTTCCTGCCCCTCTGCGCTCTGCTCGATGTCTGCCGTTACGGCATCCGGAGCAGCGGCCGTCACTTTGCTTTCTTCAGCTTCTGCCATTGTTTCCACCTTGCCTTATTTGCTCTCAGCCGACTTGCGCCGGACAGTCTTTTCAGTTTCCAGACGAGCCACGTCCCGACGTAGGATGCGGATCCGGGCGGTGTTTTCCAACTGATTCAGTTGGAACCTCATTCGCAAATCAAAGATTTCTTTGCGACAAGCCTCGACTTCCTGTTGGATTTCTTCAGAGGTCTTTTCGCGAATTTCTGCTGCTTTCATATTAGCTCCTGTTAGCCCTGTTTGTACGTTGGTTAATGGACCGCACGTTGCCGGGCGAGGAAGCGGCAGCGGAAGGGCATCTTGCTGGCTGCGAGAGCCAGGGCTTCTTTGGCCACAGTTTCCGAACAACCGCTGACTTCGATAAGCATATTGCCGGGACGCAATACGGCTATCCAGAATTCCGGATTGCCTTTTCCCTTACCCATCCGCATCTCTAACGGCTTCTTACTGACCGGCTTGTCTGGGAAGATGCGCAACCAGATTTGTCCTCGGCGTTGCATATGACGGGTAGCCGCCACACGTGCGGCCTCAATCTGACTGGCAGTAAGCCAGCCTCGATCCA
>CAZUCG010000380.1:0-3543 GCA_964619145.1 uncultured Lentisphaeraceae bacterium
TTCCCAGCTGTTTTTCAGCTTAAGTTAGCGCCAATAGGCGTCCTCGCCGTCGTCCCCGCCGGCGTTCGCCTTATTCCAGCACTTGCCGTTACCCTGCTATGATGTATATTATTGCTTTGTTTCTCAACCTCAACCTCAACCTCAACCTTCACCTTCACCTTCACTCTCTCCATCCGAACTCTTCCGATGTCAGGCAAAAAGCAGCATTACCTTCAATTCGTCATACTAGGCATACTAGGCGTCCTCTCGCTGTTATTTCTCTACGTCCACGACCCTTATCAGTCTTCTATTTGGTTACCCAAGTGTGCTTTCCACGAAGTCACCGGATTATACTGTCCTGGTTGCGGCAACACCCGCGCACTATATTCGCTATTACACTTGGACTGGCGCAGCTCTTTAGCCGCCAATATCTTATTTCTGCCGCTGGGCTTAAGTCTATTGCCCTGCCTATATTATCGGTCACTAATTACCAAGCCCGCTTTCTACTGCAGTCTGATCATCGTATTATTATTATTCGGCGTCCTGCGTAACCTCCCTTGGGCGCCATTCACGTTACTAGCGCCACACTAAGAGCCGCTCAATCTTTCTCGAGGTCTTCGATATAGAAGACAACTGGCGGTCGCAGCACGCACTCTTCGCGGCCGATCTCAGCCATTGCCTGGCGCATATCCGCCTCGCAGGCCAGGTGGGTCAAAATCACCATCGGCACCGAGGCTTGCTGCACTTCGTGTTGAGTCACACTAGCGATACTGATCTGGTACCGCCCCAGGATGCCGCTGACTCTGGCCAACACGCCAGGACGGTCTGCGACCTGCAAACGCACATAATAGCGCGACACCACCTCGTCGCTGTACATCAGCCCCTGGTATTCCGGAAAAACCGGAAACGCGCTCACTCGATTTGGGCAGCCGCCCAATCTATTCAAAGCGATATCCATCACATCCGCGACCACCGCGCTGGAAGTCGCCTCGCGGCCGGCCCCGCGGCCGTAATACATCGTCGTACCCAGCACATCACCGCGCACCCAGACGGCATTGAACACGCCTTCGACGTGCCCCAACAGCGAACTGCCAGGAATCAGCGACGGATGCACGCTGAGTTGAATCCGCCCGTCGGTCTCCTTAATCACCGCCAGCAATTTAATCCGATAGCCGAGGTGGGCGGCGTATTCGATATCATTCAAGGTCACTTCGCGGATACCTTGCACTTCGACGTCATCGACCTTGAACCACTTACCATACGCCAGGCTAGCTAAAATGGCAGTCTTATGCGCCGTATCAAAGCCATCTACATCCATCGAGGGATTCGCCTCAGCGTAGCCAGCCTCCTTGGCATTCTCTAAAACGCTGGCAAAATCAGCCTTCTCCTTCTCCATCCTGGTCAGGATATAGTTACAGGTGCCATTCAAAATGCCATAAATTTTTTGGTAGCGGTTGCCGACCAAGCCCTCGCGCAAGGCCTTAATGCAGGGTATGCCACCGCCGACACTAGCCTCAAAATAAATCTCAGTGCCGTGTTGTTTCGCCAAGGCAAAGAGCTCCTCGCCACAAGTGGCCAGCAGCGCTTTATTGGCAGTCACCACCGGCTTACCGCGCTTCAGCGCCGCGCAGATGAATTTTTTCGCCACGGTAGTCCCGCCGACCAGCTCCACCACCACCTCGACATCCGGCGACTCAATAACCGCCATCGCATCAGCGCAGAGCACGCCCGGTTCGAGCGTCACACCGCGGTCGCGGACGAGGTCCAAGTCGGCTATTTTGCCAATCACCAGCTGCACGCCGGTGCGCTTGGCCATCAACTCGCCATTCTTTTGAATCGTCTCGACCAACCCGGCCCCGACGGTCCCGAAGCCGATAATGCCCAGAGTAAATTTCTTCATTGTTTTCCGCAAAAATTGATATTCACAAAACCGTGGCGGTGCGATTCTCGTCTGCGAGGATCACGACCCTCGGGCTATACCCGGCCGCTTCCTCGGGAGTCATACTGGCGAAAGCCATTATGGTCACCCGGTCACCGGGCAGCCCCAACCGGGCAGCCGCGCCATTAAGGCAGAATTCGTGACTGCCCCGCGGCGCTTCGATAACATACGTCTCGAGACGCTGGCCGTTATTTTGATTGACCACTAGGATTTTTTCAAAAGGCAGCATACCGGCCAAATCCAGCAAATCCCGGTCGATCGACAAGCTGCCCTGGTAATTCAGCTCACAGGCCGTCAGCACGGCCTGATGCAGCTTACATTTCAGCATTTTCAAGAACATAATAATCCTTAAGCCTCTGGCTTCTTAGCCTGCGCTGCAATCCGCAGCCGCAGAGCATTCAATTTAATAAACCCGGTAGCATCGGCCTGGTCATAGACGTCATCCTGCTCAAAAGTCACCACTGCCGGGTCGTACAGCGTATAGGGCGAGCGCCGGCCGACCACAAAGCAATTGCCCTTATAGAGCTTACAGCGCACTTCGCCAGTGACATTCTTCTGACTCTCGGTAATCGCCGCTTGCAGGAATTCGCGTTCAGGAGAGAACCAGAAGCCATTGTAAACCATATTCGAGTACTGCGGGATCAGCTGGTCGCGCAGATGCATCACTTCGCGGTCCATACAGATAGTCTCCAAGGCCCGATGGGCATTGAACAGGATTGTCCCACCTGGTGTCTCATAGATACCGCGGTCTTTCATACCCGTAAAACGCGTCTCCACGATATCAATACGCCCGACCGCGTGCTTACCGCCCAGGCGATTCAATTCCCGCATCAAATTCGCGGGGCTGAGGCTCACGCCATTGACGCTGACCGGTATGCCCTTCTCAAAACCAACAATGACATACTCGTTCTGATCGGGTGCTTGTTCGACCGGGACCGACAGCAGGTGGGTCTCTAGCGGTGATTCCAGCCAAGGGTCTTCCAAAACGCCGCCCTCAAAGCTGATATGCAGCAAATTCCGGTCCATCGAATACGGTTTAGCGGCTGAGACTGTGATGGGGATCTTGCGTTCTTGGGCGTAGTTGATCAAGTCAGTGCGGGACTTAAAGGTCCAATCCGCATTGCGCCACGGCGCGATGATTTTGATATCCGGCTTGAGGGCATAGGCCGTCAGCTCAAAGCGCACTTGGTCATTGCCCTTGCCAGTGGCACCGTGGCAGATGAACTCGGCCTCTTCTTCCACCGCGACTTCAACCAGGCGCTTGGCAATCAACGGCCGGGCAATCGAGGTGCCCAGTAAATACAAATTCTCGTAGATGGCATTAGCCTGGAACATCGGGAAAATAAAATCTCGGGCGAATTCCTCGGTGAGGTCTTCGATATAAGACTTCACTGCACCGCAGGCCTTGGCCTTCTCGTGCAAGCCATCCAATTCCTCTTCCTGACCGACGTTAGCACAATAGGTAATTACCTCGGCCTGATATTTTTCTTGCAACCAAGTAAGAATACAGGAAGTATCCAAACCACCAGAATACGCCAATACTACTTTCATTTTTCACCTCTATAAAATGCCGTTATCGTCAACCTAACCTAATTAAAATGCGAGTTATGCTTTGCGGGGGGCAC
>CAZUCG010000381.1:0-3541 GCA_964619145.1 uncultured Lentisphaeraceae bacterium
TCCATCGTTTCGAGAGCGCACAGTATACCGACCCAGTATCTTTCGTTATGAGCGGCAGCGACATAAACCTGGTCAAGAACATTAAGATCATACTCGGCCGGACAAGAGAGGTCATCGCCGACCCGGAAATCCTCGGTTCCGAGGTCCTTGCCAAAAGAATCGCGTAATCCCTCCAGCAGAATCAGGCCATCTTGGACGGAGACGGTAATTCCTTCTTCCGCGACTGTTGTGACCGTACCGGGTCGGGGCATATTGCCGGGCCCTGCCCCGCTAGCAAAACTGGCCTTGTTCACCAGTACCAGACGGCCGTGATGGAGGAATTTGGGGCAAGCCAATTCATTGTCGTACGGCCCCAAGTCGAGGCCGCGGACCAGGGCCAGGAGCCCCTCTGCGGCACAAGACCAATCGAGCATAGCACCGGCCCAAGGGCGATCGCTGGCACGATAGCAGCTCTGTCGTCTCGAGTCTTGGGGCGTTGTTTCGAGTTTACCGGCGATCAATTCAGCTGCAAGCTCCGTCAACGCCGCGACGCAGGCTTCGCTGCATTGAAGACTCAATTGCATTGCAGTCGTCGCCGGTGAAATCTCGAACAATCGTTGTTTGCAAATGGGCCCGGCATCGACCTCGGGAGTCATCTCGTGCCAGGAAATGCCATATCTGCGTTCGCCATTAATCACTGCCCAACTGCAGGCATTCAAACCGGCATAACTGGGCAAGGGAGAATCGTGATAATTGATCGCCATTTTGCGGGGCAGAGACAAAATGTCTTCGCGCAGCAAGCTAGCATTGACAATGCTAAAAAAATAGTCGAACGGGATACGCCGCAGCACCGATGCGAATTCTTTTGTCTCGGGATGATAACAGGGTATGCGATGCCCCAACGCCCAGGCGCGGACCGCCGGATCGAGGGAAAATACCCCGTGAATATAAAAGCCCTTCGCCTTGAGAATTTCGCCGCAAGCAGGCAGCAGGCCGGTTTCGCCGACGATATAGACCCCAGGACGGCTGTCGGCTGGTGATGGGCAGGACAAAGCGGCAATCGGAACGGCTGGGCTATCAAGCAAAGTCTCGGCAAAAACCTGATAAGCGGCACAAAATTCAGCGACCGTCTGACGGGAATAAATAGCCTCGCGATATTCGACCTGACAATCAAGGACGCCGTGTCGTTCTTCCATAACCAGAGTCAGGTCGGTTTTGGCGATCGCGTTACCGAGTTCATCATAACTAACCTGCAACTTTTCGGCACTATTTTCCGGCCAGGGTAAGTTTTGCAACAAGAGTGATACGTGAAACAGCGGATTCCGCCGCCCTGCCCAGGCGTGATCGGTCAGAATCAGGTCCAACGGGACATCGCTGTATTCGAAGCAAAGTCGCACTGTTTTCTGAAATTCAGCGATGAAATCGTTAAAACTGCCGGTCGATTGGAAGCGCTGCCGCAACGGCAGGGAATTGATGAACATACCGACAATTCCCTCAGAACCTTTTAATTTGCGGTTAGCGAAAGCAGTCCCGGTGACAATATCAGTCACACCGGTGTATTTGTGCAGTTGGAGTTGCAACACGGCCTGCAAAAGCGTAAACAACGTCGTGCGGTTTTCCAGCGCATAATTTTTCAAACGGGCACACAGCTTTTCAGGTATCAGAAATTCGTAACGGCCGGCGGCATAACGGTCGTCCAGAGGCTTAATGCGTTCGCAGGGCAATTCCGGCATAGGGTGAAAATCAGCGAGCATTTCCCGCCAGGCTGCCAGGCCTTTGCGAAATGCCCCCGAGGCCAACTGCCGGTGGTGACAATAGGCAAAGTCGGCATAATCCGGCGCATCGGCACCTGGCCCGACAATGGCCTGCCCGGCACTCAGGCCCAGATAACAGTCTCGCAGCCGGGAAAGGAACAACGCGTTGCTCCAGCCATCGAAAATCAAATGATCGATGGTCAAGAGCAATTCATAGCGCTGGTCGGCAATTTTGAATAGTTCGGCCCGAAACAGAGGGGGCTTGGATTGGTCGAAACAATGCCGACGGTGTTCCTCAATTCTGGCGGCTGTTTTTTTAGCCTGCACGACTGGTCCTCGTCGGACCAGTCGTGCAATGGCAGTTTCGCACCGACAGCATCGGCTGTCGACTGCCAGAGCTGCTTGCCATCCCAATGAAAACTGGAACGCAAACTCTGATTCTCAGCCACAATGTTCGCCAGGACACGCTCCAACAGCGACGGCTCCAGCGGTCCTTCGAGATGGATTAACTCCACGATGTTGTTCATATTGCCGCAACCACTTGCCTGTTGAAGTCTCCACTGCGACAACTGGTAGGAGGTCACCGGAAAACGCCTGCGGGCAGCGTCATCAATATCACATTTCAGACCAGTGGACACGCCCGTGCCGGTATTTTTTTTGACAAATGCCGCCAGATTACCCAGGACCGGATATTGAAAAAGGAGCGTAGCGGTAGCAGCAAAATCGAATTCATTTCCCAGCCGCACGGCCAGCACCATAGCATATAAGGAATCACCACCAAGATGGAAAAAGTGATCGTCCTGGCCGGGCGGCGGGCATTGCAATTGTTCCTGCCACAGCGCTGCTATTTTTCTAGCGTATTTGTCCTCCGGCGCTCGCCAGTCTTTCCTTGTCACTGTGGGTTCCGGCAAGGCTTGGCGGTCGATCTTGCCATAGGCAGTCAGCAGGAATGCATCCAGGATGACAACGGCCGTGGGCACCATATATTCCGGCAATCGCTCCCGTGCCAGCGAGAGTAATTCAGTCGTAATAGTTGATGATCGCTGGCGCACAGTCACATAGACAACGAGACGTTTTGCCCCGCCGGGGCCGCCCCTGATCTGGGCCACGCATTTGTTCACCTCGGGATGGGCAGCAATAACCGTTTCAATTTCCCCCAACTCGATGCGCTGGCCGTGCAGTTTGACCTGGAAATCCATCCGGCCGACATAGTCGAACCGGCCATTTTGCTGACGAATACCCAAATCGCCAGTACGGTACAGACGCTCTTCCGGCTGGAGCGGGTTAGCGACAAAAGCCACGGCGTCCAAATCTGGCCGACGGTGGTAACCACGCGCCAAGCCAATCCCGCTGATGCAAATTTCACCGACTTCACCGTCCGGCAGCATCTGCAAGCGATCATTCATAACGTAGATTTTGCAGCGATTGATCGGCATACCGATATCCGGCGGCGGCAGCGGATCGTCACCCGGATAGAAAACGGCGTAGGTACTGACAATGCTGCATTCGGTCGGGCCGTATTCGTTAACCAGGATGGCTGGAAAGTCGGCTGGTGGTTTTCGGGTAAGTCGCTCGCCGCCGGTACGCAGAACTCGCAAGTAAGAAGCATTGGGCAGCCCTTGCTCCAGCAGCAGTTCTGCCAATGGCGTAGGCAGAAAGCATTCGTCTATTTTCTGCTCCGTCAGCCACGCGGCCAGCGCGGCTGAGTTTCGCAACAATTCTGCTGGAATAACGTACAGGGTCGAACCGCTACACAAGGCGGGCCAGATTTCAGACCCCGAAGCATCGAAGCCGGGCCGGGCCGCCTG
>CAZUCG010000382.1:0-3538 GCA_964619145.1 uncultured Lentisphaeraceae bacterium
TATGGCATTAATATAGTACACAAACTTAAAATGTCAATCAAACAAGGACATTACCCGGAATATTTATGTTTCCCGTAATTTTGCTTGACACGCTAAAAAAAGGAGTGATGTGATGAGTAAATTAGCTATCAATGGGGCCAAACCTTTGGGAAATGCTGCTAACTGCCGTATACTTGATTGGCCGCCAGTTAGCGCCGCCACAGCCGATAAACTGAAAGACTTATACCTGTCCCGGGCTTGGTCTTTTAATAGCCAGACTGAACAGGAGTTCGAAAAGGCATTTGCTGATTATCATACTGCCAAATACGGAATTTTTATGGGCAATGGCACCGTGACTTTGGAATGCGCCTTGGAAGCTTTAGGAATCGGCCCCGGCGATGAGGTCATTGTCCCGGGCTTGACCTGGATCGCTACTGCTATGGCTGTGCGCTATGTGGGCGCCAAGCCTGTTTTTGCTGACATTGCCGCTGATACCTTCACTTTGGCGCCAGCAGCCGTGCAAGCGGCTATTACTCCGCGGACCAAAGCCATCATCCCAGTTCATATTTACGGCAGTATTGCTGATTTGAAACAACTTTTAGCTCTAGCCCAAAAGCACGGCTTGGCGCTTATCGAAGACTGCGCCCATATGCAAGGCGGCCAATGGCAGAATCGTGGTGTCGGCTCTTGGGGTGACATCGGGTCTTTCAGTTTTCAACAGTCGAAAACTCTAGCCAGCGGTGAAGGTGGCATCTGCCTGACCAATGACGCTCAACTGGCCGAAAAACTGTACCGCTGCAAGCATATTGGCTATTCTCGCTATGACCAACAGGGACAAGCCGGCACTCCGCCACCGCCGGGCTTGACTAGCCATAATTATCGCGGCACGGCTTTTCAAGCCTTGTTACTCAATGAACAATTGCCGGGACTGAACAAACTCCTGCAAAAATATCAGAATTTTGCCGATATTTTAAAAGCTGATTGCTGTGATATACCTGGTTTCCGCTTGCAGTCGCCTGGCCGCCTGGCCAGCCGCCAAGGCTATTATGCCTTGGGAATGGTTTTTGAGGGCGAACAATGGGAGAGCTTCCCGCTGACGAGAATCCTCGAAGCTATCGCGGCTGAGGGGGCAGTTGGCGTCGGTAAGACCTATGGACCTGTTTACCAGCACCTCCTTTTTAATCTGCAGCCAGAAGAATATATTTTGCCGAGCGGCTCTTGCCCAGTTTGTGAAAAAATTTGCGCTCGGGCACTGGTGATTAAGCACAATGCTATGTATTACCCGGAAACGGCTCGGACTTTGGCGGCAATTATCCATAAAGTTTGGAAAAATCGGGAGGAACTCAAAGTATGAAAGCAGGCTTTGCGAGTTATGATCTAACCCCTCGTGTCGGGGTGGAGTTAAGTGGTTTTGGTCCTTACCGACTCCGGCACGCCATCGCAGTACGTGACCGCCTGGAAGCCCGGGCGGCGGCGTTTATGCTGCAAGAAAAAATGGCGCTGCTGATTTGCTGTGATTTGATTGGACTCAGTCGCGATCTAGTGCAAAAGACCCGAGCTATTATCAGGCAGAATGTAAGCACCCTGACTGATGCCGATATAATGCTCAGTTGCAGCCATACCCATTCTGCCCCAGCCACCGCCGAATATACCGGTTGGGGCGAAAAAGACTTGCCCTACTTGGAAATTTTGCCCTACAAAATTGCTCAGGCCGGCATTGATGCTTGCCAACAAATGCAAAAGATAGAACTCTCTACGGCCTTAGTTGCCTGTGAGGGTATCGGCATAAACCGCGAATATGACCGGCCTGGCCCAAGTCTGGCAGAGGCCCTCACGGAAAGTTGGCGGCCCGCCCGCGCAGAACTGACTGATACCAGCTGCCGAGTCATAAAATTTACCACCGGGGAAGGAGAAATGAAGGGGTTTATGGCTTACTTTGGCTGCCATCCAGTCGTTTGCGCGGAAGCCTGCCGCTATATTCATGGCGACTATCCCGGTGTTGCTATGCGTAATCTGATGCGGGAATTTCCTGGTAGCGTCGGGCTATTTTTACAAGGAGCGCACGGAGATATTAATAGCTGCGTAGTTCATCAACCAGAACAGGACTCTCTTTTGGCACTCGATATTATCGCCGGCCGTTTTGCCCGCTCCGTTCGCCAAGGACTGCAACAGGCCCAAAAGATGCCAGTAACACAACTCAAAACAGCGGCCAAGCAGGTGAATTTCAGCACCAATCCGGTCTTTACTATGGAACACCTGCAGGAACTGCAAGCCGAAAAAGAAAAAATCCTGCATCACCCAGAAGCTGATGACCAGTCGAAGGAAGTGCGGATGGCTATGGTGCAGCTACTGGGAATCCGACGGATGCAGGAATTCTTGCGCTCGGGTCAGAAAACCATCACTGGAGAAGTTCAGGCTATCCGGCTCGGTGCTCTGGAATTTCTGGGCGCCCCTTTTGAAATTATGCAGGCAATCAAGAATGATTTCTTGGCTGCCGCCCAGGCGCCTATTCCCCTGGTTATGGGGCAATGTAATGGTTCCTATGGCTATGCAGTAGATAAACAATGCGCCGCCCGAGGCGGTTATGCCACTGACACCGTCCCACTTATCAATGGTATGCTGCCTTTTCGCGATATCCACGGCGAACTGCTGCAAGCCCTGCTTGAACTGGAGCGACAACTGGATTCATAAAAGGTGCTGGCCAACACCTTAACCCTAACCACGCGGCAAAAGATTTGTTGCTGCTCCCTGCCTCTGACGAGATGGTGTCCCATTTTCTGCAGAGGCAGGGCCTTTGCCAAACTCGGCACTAGCCTAAAGCTGATTTTAGCGAAAATAGGTCACGCTCTAATTCTCGAGAGTGCCTTTGTTCCAGAGAAACGGAATTGTGATTATGCAGTTTAATCCGATCAAGGCAGATACCGCAATTAGGCTTTCCCCAAAGACACGCGAACTTGCGGCGCAATACCTCAGAGGAGAATACAAAAACCGTTTGCAGAACGCGGATTTTTCCATCGCTGACCTCAATTTGCCTCTGGATACAGACGCCAATGTCAGTCTAGGGAAGCTCTCGCTGCTGATTGCCCAAAAAACCCCTATCATAATCGGTAGGCAAGAGAAATTAGCCGGTTGCGCACCATTTATGGAAAGCTTGGCGGCTGATGCCGCCGGCAAGTCTCAAGCGAAGCAGCTTTTGTGCCATACAGTAACACGCCTAGCTCTCAAGGCACTGGTTGAGCGGGAGTCTTTTTGTCAAGCGATTGGCTGGTGTACTGCATCAACTCAATGGGCGCTCCGTTGACCTCAATGAAGGCCACGACAAGACCTTCACTTGGGCTATTTGGCTTGATGAGTACCTTTTGGTCCTTAAGCGCGACTTCGATATCGTCGACCTCGAAGGCAACGTGCGGAACCAGCTTGACCAAGTCGGGGTAGGGGGCATTCTGCCAATATCTCTGCCACTGAATCCCGAATTGATTGTTTTTATGGTCGCTTACAGTCATCTGTAAATGCGGTAAATCAATCTCGCCCGCAAAGCGGCTAGTGGTTGGAATTCCTA
>CAZUCG010000383.1:0-3533 GCA_964619145.1 uncultured Lentisphaeraceae bacterium
TTCTGGCTTTTAGGCCCAAGAAGCCGACGCCTAAAAAACTCCAGGGAGGGGTCGGGAAGCAAAGCCCCCTGTCTTTAACCAACACCGTGTATCACAAAAAACAAATGCCGAATTTTAAGATTTTCGAGTAACCAGCCCAGCTGGAAGCTTCCCTTTTTAGTTTCCGCCCCCTACAAAAAAGTGACCGTTATGAAAACACCAACCCAGCATTTAGCCATTTCGGGCGGCCCAAAAATCCGGGCTGACAAAAGTTTTCCGTCCTGGCCTCAATATGGCGATGAGGAAAGAAAAGCTTTGTTGCGAGTTTTGGACAGCGGGAAATGGGGGGCCAATGGTACGGAAACCGAATTGTTCGAGAAATCCTTTGCCCAGTATCAGCATTGCAAATATTGCGTAACTATGGTCAACGGCTCGCTGACGCTGAGAAATGCGTTGCTTGCCTGCAATCTGGAGCCTGGTTCAGAAGTCATTGTTCCACCATACACATTTCTGGCAACAGCGACCAGCGTCCTAGAGGCAAACTGTACCCCGATTTTTGCTGACATTGACCCGGACACCTATTGCCTTGATCCAAAAGCGATTGAAGCAGCCATTACACCGTGTACAAAAGCAATCATTCCAGTTCACCTAGGCGGACAGCCCGCCGCGATGGATGAGATTATGCAGATTGCCCGGCGGCAGCATTTATTTGTCATCGAAGACTGCGCTCATGCCCATGGCGCGGAATACAACCAGCGTCGGGTGGGCTCCATCGGAGACATCGGTAGCTTTTCCTTTCAGTCCAGTAAAAATCTTTGCAGCGGCGAAGGTGGCGCGATTGTTACCAACGACCCTGCCCTAGCAGAGAAATGCTGGAGCATCCATAACTGCGGCCGGGTAAAGGGCGGGGCCTGGTACCAGCACGAAAACCTGGGGAGTAATTACCGCCTGTCGCAGTTTCAGGCTGCCATCCTTAACGAACAACTGAAAAAACTGGCTGCCCAAAACGAACTCCGCCAGCGCAATGCCGCCTATCTGAATGAAAAACTGGCGCAGATACCAGGAATAAGGCCCTTGCTGCTAAAAAAAGAAACCACCCGCCACGGCTGCCATTTGTATATTTTCCGTTATGATGCAAAGGTGTTTGACGACCTGCCCCGGAAAATTTTTCTCAAGGCTCTGGTGGCCGAGGGTATTCCGGTGAGCGAAGGTTACAGTACTTTGGTCTATCAATACCCCTTTATGTTAAAGAAACAGTTTTGGACATTCAACGGGTGGCAACAGACCCGGCCGAATTTGGACTATTCCCAGTCAACCTGCCCGGTTGCAGAGAATGCTGCGGAGGCTGAGGGCTGCTGGCTTTCACAAGTCTTTCTGTTGGGGCAACCTGAGGACCTGGATGACGTCGTCAACGCAGTTAGCAAACTCTATGAACACCGCGCTGAACTCCACCACCCCAATCTTTGCCAACAACTATGAAAGCAGGTACATCCCAAAAAACCATCACTCCGAAAGTCGGGCTCGAATTATGCGGCTTTGCGGCCAGAGTCCAACCTTCCATCGGAGTGTATGATGATTTGTTTGCTCGCAGCTTGTATCTTGAAAATGACGGCCGGAAAATCCTCTGGATTCACTGTGATTTGATCGGATTCGACAACGATATTTCCTTGCGGATACGGCGAGCGGCTGCCAGCCGGCTGTCTCTGGCTGAAAAAGATGTCTTCTTGTCAGCCACGCATACACATTCAGGCCCAGCGACTGTTTTTTTGCGTTATTGTGGCAACATTGATACCGACTATCTTGATTATCTGACGAATGTCATCGTGGAAGGGGCGCAGGAAGCTGCCGGGCATCTCGAAGATGTCCAACTGAACTTTTTCGAAACCCGCCTTGAGGGCATATCAATGGATCGCCGCAAAGCAAGCCTGAATTCTCACACGGATACAATTTTGCCGGTGCTTTGTTTAAGGAGAAATGACGGTTCCTGCAAAGCGGTGATCGCGAATTATGCCCTCCATAATGTCGGGCTCTCATCTGCAAATCGGCATATATCCGCAGATATTGCTGGCTATGCGGCCCAATTGTCAAGCTCTAAAATCGACGGCCATCCTCTTGTGCTTCTTACCAATGGCGGCTGCGGAAATATCAATCCGACAACTAGAGCCGACGATTATTCTGAGGCCAAAAAAATTGGCAGCATCCTAGCTATGGGTATCATCGGTGCGATAGAGCAGTCTCACCTTTGCCCCGAAAATGACTTATCGGCCACCTTTTTTGCCTTGGAGCTTCCCCAGGAGAACCTTTCTCCCGGAGAACTGGAAAGCATCATTGAACAACACCGCGATGATTTCGAAAACAGCAACCGCGACTATGTCAACACCCGAGTTTTTGCTGCTTACTGCCAATGGTATGCCGAAACCCTGGCAATCATTGAAAAGAAGCAAAACCACACTCCGGCAAGTGCTTATATCCACGTTTTGAAAATCGGACCGGCGATCTTTGCCGGAATGAATATGGAGGTCTTTTCTTCAATGGCGAAGCAGTTGCGCCAGGCCAGCGGACAAAGCCAATTGTATGTTGTGGGCTACTGCGATGGCTGTATAGGCTATCTTGCGCCGCGGCAAATCTATGCCGAGGGTGGATATGAAGTCGAAGGCGCCTACAAGTTCTATGGAAATTTCCGATTGTCACCCGGCGGGTTTGAAATTATGCTTGCAAAAGCTACGGATATTGTCACTGCAATCAAGGTTCAGTCAGCAGCAGCAAGGCCGGATAAATGTTGATTTTTCAGCCTTGCCGGCAGGTGGAGGGAATGCTGGAGCCGTAGTGACGGGTGCTTTCGAGCCTGTGAATCGCAAAGTCTTGCAGCCTGGATCATTTCCTAGCGCCGCATAAACTGTTTTTTGCCGCAAATCAAAGCGGGCTGCTGCAAGCATAATGCCTACACAACATAGCAGATGAGGCCGATGCTGATGGCACGGTCAATATTACGCTGTTATCGGAAAAATAGACTTCGCCGCAACAGCATAATTTTCCCTGAAGCGAGGAACTCGATATGAATATTACTGCAAACATAGTGCACAGTGGTTTTGACGGCAAAACCTGTTGGGTTCATGCCCGGCCAGCCGTTATCCCCGCTCAGACAGGGGAAAAACCGACCATCTTGATTACCACCTATCCGCTCCGACTGACCGGCAATGATGTCTTCTATAGACTGTTCAGTATTCCTTTCAGTTTAAGCAGTTATGCCAGTAAGCGGCATTTTTATTTTGCCTTTTGCAATTTCAGAATCAGGGCAGCGGCCTCTTCCCTGACTTTATCTGCGGTTCCCGGGTCGTGGGCAAAATCGATGACCACCCGTTTGGCGGCATTCTGGAGGAATTCTTGCGCTTCCTGAGAATCTTTGCCGACTTCGCGTAGTTTGGCCAGGTATTTGACGTCGGTCATACCTTGACGGAAAGCCATATAGCGGACCGATGGGATGGTGGAAGTCAAGCCGTGGTAAAGGATTTCTCCTGCGGGCGTTCCTTTCCAGATGCATTCCCGCAATCCGG
>CAZUCG010000384.1:0-3521 GCA_964619145.1 uncultured Lentisphaeraceae bacterium
AGCATTAGCATTTATGCCATTCGCATCAGTGGCCCCAGTGACTTGGAAGGCTATGCTCAAAACCGCAATATCGGCTATGTCATAGACTTAGTTTGGGAACAACAATGGCTGTTGCAATATGATGTTCAAGGGCGTATCTGTTCAAAGCCACCTCTGCATACTTGGCTTACAGGAGTGCCGGCCACTATTTTTGGGATCAATCGTTTCAGTCTGACCCTGATATCATTTCTCAGCATCTTCGCCCTGAGTGCTTTGATTTACGCCTGGGGCAAAAATACCTTTGGGAAAAGCGCAGCTTTCGCAGCCGCGGTCATCTTTCTGCTGGCCCCAGCTACTTGGAAACAAATCGCCCTGGTACGAACCGATGCCTTGTTCTCACTGCTGATTTTTTTGGCGGCTTGGTCGGCCTGGAGCAGTTGGCAGGAAGCAAAGCCAGCTTATGCCTTTTGGATTTTTTCGGCATTAGCGACCCTGACCAAAGGGCCGCTGGGACTGGTATTAGCGGCGTTCGGACTAATGGCGATTTTTTGGGAACGGCATTCGGGATTCCGCGACGGCCCTTATCCTCGAATGATATGGAAACGCGGTTTACTGATCTGGCTCGGGCTCTGCCTCTGCTGGTTTATACCAGCCCTGCTCCTATACAAACAGGAACTTTACGACAAGATGATCGTCAACGAGCTGATTCGACACTCAACCGGAGGAGATGGCGATTTACTCCGGCATCTGTGGAATTTCCCCAAGCCGTTTATCTATTTTATCGGGCGTTTTTTCCCTTTTTCGCTGTTATTTATCCTTTCCTTCTGGCGCCTGCTTTGGCACCCGGCCAGCACGGCTTCAGAACGTCGCTTGGAACGTTTCCTCGCTTGCTGGATTACCGCCGGATTATTGCTTTTTTCATTGGCCTCACACCAACGAGCAGATTTACTGTACCCACTTTGGCCGGCAGCGGCACTACTAGCAGGACGGGAATTGTTTTTTTGGCAGCAACGCTTTCAATTTCGGCAACGCTCCAAGGTCGGGCTTCTTTTCCTGGTCATTGTCATTATGGGACCAATATTGTATCTGACTTACCATCAGCCCCCAAAACAGCGCGCCAAAGTAACCAACTACAGCGAATCAATCCAAGGGGCGGCCCAAAGTCTGCTGGCAAGCAACTTACCCTTGTCAGAACTCCAACATATCAATACGCCAGTAACCCTGCAACTGGCGCTGAAAACCAAACAAAAATGGCAAAGCCCGGAAGCTATCGCTGCCAAACTGCAAGCCGAAAAATCGCTGCTGATCATCTTAAATTTGCAACGAGAAGCAAATTTTTTTGCTACCTTGGGCCTGGGAGTGCAAGCACAAGAAGTCTGGCGCTGGCCAAGCACCACTGCTGATTCTTCTCCTTGGCTGGCCGCTTATCAACTCCATCTAAGCAAAAAGCCCGAAGCCTCCGATGGCTTGAAATAGTAGGCGGGAAATGCTGCTGGAAGGGCGTTTCGCATTCTGCGGCAAAAATTTCTACTGACACCTAAAAGGAAGCAAAATGGCAACTATACTCTTGACCGGCAATGCCGGTTTTATCGGCTATCATCTGTTCAAACGTCTGCAACAGCAGGGACACCAGGTGCTCGGAATTGACAATCTGAACAATTATTATGATGTCAATCTCAAACTGGCACGCTTGCGGGATTGCGGCTTCGTATCGGATGATATAGCCGAGGGGCGTCTGGTGACTTCCGAAGCCGGCGGCAGCTTCCTGCAAATCAATCTGGCCGACCGCGCTGCTACTCTGAAGCTGTTTCAGGAACACCGTTTCGACTACGTCTGTCACCTGGCGGCTCAGGCCGGCGTTCGCTACAGCCTGGAAAATCCACATACCTATATTGACAGTAATATCGTCGGTTTTCTAAATATTCTGGAAGGCTGCCGGCAGCAGCAGACCAAACACCTGGTGTATGCCTCCAGTTCCAGTGTCTATGGGAATACAGATAAAATACCCTTCCGAGTCGAGGACCCGGTCGAACATCCCATCAGCCTGTATGCCGCTACCAAAAAAAGCAATGAGCTGATGGCGTACTGCTACAGCCATTTGTTTGCCATACCAGTCACCGGCCTGCGCTTTTTTACTGTTTATGGCCCCTGGGGCCGTCCAGATATGGCCCTTTTTAAATTCACCCAGGCCATCCTGGCCGGAAAACCAATTCCGGTTTTCAATCACGGCGACCTGCAACGCGATTTTACCTATATCACGGATATTGTCGAAGGCGTCTGGAGAGTCCTTTTTAGCCAGAAAACAACAGCAGCGAAACACTTTACTTCGGGCGAAGTACCCAGCCAAATTTATAATATCGGCAATGGCCACCCGGTAAAATTGCTGGACTTCATCCAGGCAATTGAAAAGTCCACCGGTAAACAAGCAATCATTAATTCCCAGCCGATGAAACCAGGCGATGTTTACCAGACCTGGGCCGACACCACTACCCTGGAACGGGACTTCGGCTTCCGACCACAGATGCAAATCGAAACAGGAATCCAAAACTTCGTCGATTGGTACCGCACCTTCTATCAGCAGTAAACCATTTAATAACTTGTCCAATCCATTAAGGAAGGACCGAAAATGCAGCTAAAAAACACCTGGGCATTTATTGCACTACTTATTGTGCTGGCCATTGGCAGCAGTTGTACCACAACCCAATGCATACAGCCGGCAGGCAAGGCCGTTGGCTTGGACAAGCACGGCAATGTCATCTATCAGGTCCAGGCGAATGGAATAAAAATCGGCTACAAACTGATAGGCTCGGGTGAGCCCCTCGTGATGATTATGGGATTGGGCGGAACAATGAATAACTGGCCTCAAGAGGCCATCGAAGCCCTAGCAAAGGAATATCAATTGATTATGCCGGACAACCGGGGAATGGGCTATACCACTGCCAACGACGAAACGTTCACCTATAAATTGTTTGCCGATGATGTGGTGGGCCTGCTTGACACCCTGGAAGTGGAAAAGGCAAATGTACTTGGATTTTCTATGGGCAGTACGATCACCCAAAAATTATTACTGGAGTATCCACAGCGCTTTAACAAAGCAATTATCTACGCCACCTCCACCGATGGAAGCAATGTGGTCACAGCCTTGCAGGGTAAAACACCTGATGACCCAACCGTTCGGAGACAACTTGAAGCTACAATCCACTGGAAGACGCCCTTGGACAAACTGCCTTTGATCACCAATCAAGTTATGCTTATAGTTGGAACTTCAGATAGCGTGGTGGGAATTGAAAGCTCAAAGACGCTGGCTTCTGCTATTCCGGGGGCCTGGCTGGTGCAATTCAAAAACGCAACCCACAGCCTGATTTATGAATCACCCGCCGAATTCACCAGGATCGTTTTAACTTTTATGGCTCTGAGCAGGGCTGTAGAATTAAAATAATCTGGGTAATCTGCGGACAAAGCAATCTATGATACCCTTTTGGATGGGCTCTAAATAACCTGAATTGACTTTGCCGGATGTCAAATCGACTGGATCAAGATGA
>CAZUCG010000385.1:0-3504 GCA_964619145.1 uncultured Lentisphaeraceae bacterium
AGGCGCTTTACCTGCCGACGCAAATCTGTCTCATAACGGTCTGCCACCCGTTCTAACATCGTCTCCACAGCGCCAGTCTCCTCACCCACAGCAATCATCCGCAACATCAGCGTCGGGATGTATTTGCTTTTGCCCAAGGCGGAGGACATCCGTTGGCCTTGCCGCAGTTCGCCGGATAACTCCAACAGCGAGTTTCTGATAGCGGTGTTCTGCACTACCCGGTTGGCAATGCTGACGGTATTGAGCAGGTGTACACCATTGCGCATAAGAATGGCCATTGTACGGCAGAGACGCGATAGATTCGAATAGAGTACCAGCTTGTCGAGCAATGGACAACGCAAGACCCAGTTGTCCCAAGTTTTCCGGATATTGCCATCCTCTTGCCGCAGCTGCATTGCCAGAGCGATTATGCCCACCAGCAGTAGCGGGAAAAGCCACCAATAGCCTTGCACAAAACTCGAGACTGAGAGGAGAATTTCGGTAGCGGTCGATTGGATTCCAGCACCAGTCAAGGCCACCGCGAATTTAGGCACGATAACTCCCAAGACAAAGAATAGCATCACGATACCAGACAGCGCAATAAAGGCCGGGTAGACGGATGCTGAGATAATGAAAGCCTTTAGTTCTTGGCCTTCCATCAAGAATCGCCGCAATTCCGCCATTACTTGTGGGAGGGCTCCGGCCTCTTCACCGGCTTCCACTACGCCGGAATACAATTGCGGGAAAACTCGTCCGCGCTCGCGAATCAGGTCCGAGAGTTTGCGGCCTTCGTGCAGGCCGCGGCGCAAATCGCTAGCGGTGTCGGCCAGGGCTGTATTGTCGTCGCCTTCACCGATGATGGTCAAGGCGCGCTCCAACGGGATATTGGCTTCCAGCAGTGGCACTAGGCGGTCGGTGAATTCCACTACATCGAGTTTTGGCCCGAAGAAGCCCGCGCTTCTACTGCTGTCGCTGCCCTGGCCTAGGAATTCCAGTGGCATCAGGCCACGGCGCTGGATTCTGCGAGTTGCGTCGGCCTGGGAGTCTCCTTCAATCAGCAACTCGCTGACTTTCCCGGAGCTATCGCTTACTTTATATTTGAACAGGGGCATAAGTGTATTTTACCATCGGGCGTGCGCGAAGCAATATTATTCTTCTGGCTGGTTCTTTTCCGGCGGCTGTTCCTCGAGCCCATCGCGTTGACTGATAATCAAGGGCCGCATCATCAGTGGGATATCATCAATCAATACTTTAAGCCAGTACATCCCAGCTACGGGGAACTTCACTGCTCGCAGTTGGAAGACCATATCCAAGACCTGCTGAGGATTCTCAAATTTGATTTTGCCCTTGACTGAAAAGACGGGGTTCTGCCGGTTCTCATTAACGCAGAGGACCTCACAAGAGTACTCGCCGGAGCCTCCTGTCAGGGATACGAGCAACGACAGCGATGAATGCACGCAGGGCAGGCGGGCGACATTTAACTGAGCAAACAAGCCAATCAGAGATTTCTTACCAGTACGGCGGTCTTCAATGATAGTATCACAGGCAATCAAGGCCAGGCCGGTAGGCATTTCTCGATATGACATTTTGTCCTCAAGGCTACTGTTCTTATATTCTAGCTGACAGCGACCGGAGCTAATAGCACTAATCGGCGCCGATAGCCACTAAACGGCTTGTTAGACAATATATTACCAAATTAAATTTCTTCACCCCCAAAAATATAATTTTCAGCGTTTCCTGGTTCAGTTGCTGCAGTCGCTCACGCTGCTGGCTCGCCGTGGCCGGCATAATTTAACGCTTCTTGGCAGCATAATTGATTAACCACTCGGCGGCTTCTTGAAAATTCTGGGCCGCCAGGTCGGCCAATTTAGGGTTCGCAGTCCCGCCGGGTTCTACCAGCAGGCCGGGGATTTGGAAGTTCGTAGCCAGTTGCAGATCGCAATCTGAATCGCCGAACATTGCGGAGCGCTGCAAGTCGATGGCGAAATCACGACAGGCCATCTGCAACATCCCGGTTAATGGTTTACGGCAGTTGCAACTACCAGGCTTTTCATCGTGGACGCAATAATAATACCCATCCAGAGTAATCTCGGCGGCGGACAATAGTTCACACATCCGATTATGTACCGCCAGCATCTCTGTTTCACTGAAAAATCCGCGTGCGACTCCAGACTGATTGCTGATTAATATCAGCAAAAAACCCGCGTCCCGCAATTGGGCCAGGCCAGTCAGGACAGGCGCGGGTATTTCCACTGAAGACGGGTTTTTGATATATGGTACCGTCTTAATGACAGTGCCGTCACGGTCTAAAAAGGCAGCTGGGCGTTTCTGGCAGTCGTGCATAATACTCCTGATGCGATAATTGTTGAAAGTCGCTTGCTGTCAAGATGTATACTGGCTAATGCCAATCGAGGCTATCTTGACAGCAAAACGAGATAAGTGTTATCGCCATTCACTGAATGGGAAGTCACGGATGATGCTTTCTTTGGCAGTCAGACCGCCAGTAGTGCTGGTAGTGCCCCATTTGGTAATGGCAAAATATTCGCGCGCGACGTGGTCGTCATAACCGCAAAGCAGATTGCGGTTGTGAAATTGCTTCTCTTTCTCAGCTAACCATTTCTCCTCTGACCAACGGAGGTTCTCACCATTCGGACCGCGCTCGTAAATCGCCCCTTCAGGGTCATTCAAGCTGTCAATGAACGGTAGCCATTCCTCAATTTGCGAGACGTGACAACGCAGCATCTTGAGTTTATCTTTTTTCACCTGGTTGACATTGACCTGAAAATGCCAGATATTCTCTTGGCTGTAGGCGTCTAGGCAGCAGAGAAAGATAGGCACCCGAAAACGCAGCTGCCGCGGGGCATTCATCGTCGGATAGGCGTTGGGAACGCCGAGCTGGTAGGCGATATAGCGTAAAGCTTCGGCGGTGTGCTGATGGTCGATATGAATGCCGGCCAAGGGGTCGGTTACCACAGGCGGGGTAATGACATAATCCGGGCCGAAGTCTCGGATGCAGTTCCAGAGACCACCAAGAAGATTGCGGTCACAGAATACTTGTGCCGGCACGTGGGTGCCGTCTAGTTGGCGTAGGTTTTCGTATTCGGCGCCGACCAAGGCTGCGCTAGTACGAGCTTCGGCCTCACGGCGTCTGACTGTCTCATCGTAGCTCATCTCGTGATGACCACTGCCACCGCAACTGGTGGTCACAATCTTCAGGGCGACATCGTTGCCGTAGTGCTGACGCAAGCGCAAGAATAACCCTGCTGCCTCAAACTCGAAGTCATCCTGATGAGCCATAACTGAAAGCACACGTAATTGTTTCATCTAATTGTCCTGTTGTTGAAATAAATAAGCGTAGATCGGCTAATGACAAGCATTGGTCTTGGAGTATAAAATATCAGAGTTATCAGAAAAAACAACTGCGATTTTTTCCCGATAACAAAAATTGTCGTATTTTAGCAATTAAATCGCCCTAAACTAACGACGCGAAGCAAAGCGCGAGCAACACACTAGAATGACATTTAG
>CAZUCG010000386.1:0-3504 GCA_964619145.1 uncultured Lentisphaeraceae bacterium
CCTATGGCACCCTGCTGGTTAATCTCAGTGGAGCATTTTTGGCTGGGCTGCTACTCTCCCTGGCTAGGCACAAATTTCCCGGCTGGGGGCCTTATCTACCGGTAGTGATGATCGGCTTTTTCGGTGCATTTACCACCTTTTCGAGCTTTGCTCTGGAAACGGCCGGGATGCTGTATGCTGGCCATTTGTTAAAGGCAATAGCATACCTCGCGCTGCAAAATCTCGGTGGATTGGCAGCAGTCGGAGCAGGCTCTGGCTGCGCCAGTTTCTGGAATTGACTGGGCAGCAAAAAACATAGCGCGGCCCAAGCAAGGTTATTTGCCGATACAGAAGCGCGCAAAAATCTCGCCCAGGATATCGGCTGAGATTGTCTGGCCGGTGATACTGCCTACGGCCTCCTGTGCCTCGTTCAGCGCTGCGGCGGCCAGTTCCCAGACTTCTACGACCAGCTGGACCTTGGTTTCTTCGAGATGCTCAGCAGCGGCCTTCAGGGCGGCGGCGTGGCGAGCATTCACGGCAAAGTCAGTTCCCGAGTGATATTTTCCTTGCCAGACCAGTTTTTCCAACCCATCATACAGTTGTTCTATGCCCTTCCCCGTCAGGGCACAAGTATAAATCAGCTTATCAGAAGCAGGCAACGGTAGCTCAGCAGACAATTTATCGGCCTTGTTGGCCACAAATATCACTTTATCCAGCGGCACCTGGCAATTTGCCATCTGGGCCGGCAAATCGCCTGAAGCATCCATAACCCACAATACGACGGCCGCAGCAGCGATACTCTGCTGAGAGCGTTCGATACCTTGACGCTCAATGCTATCGCCGGCCTGACGCAAACCGGCTGTGTCCACCAGACGCAAAGGGATACCGCGAATACTAACTGGCACTTCAATACTATCGCGAGTAGTACCGGGAATTTCAGATACTATGGCTCGGTCCTGCCCTAATATCACATTCAAAAGGCTGGACTTACCAACGTTTGGCAAGCCAGCCAAACACAAGGAAATACCGCCCCGCAAAATCTCCCCCTGCCGTTTACTGCTGGCCAGGGTCAGCAATTCCTGGTGCAGGGCCGACAGTCGCGCAATTGTCGCCGGCACCGCCTCCCAGTCCAAGTCCTCTTCTGGGAAGTCCAAGCGCGACTCGATTTCACCGCGCAGTTCGGTCAATTGGCGATAGACCTCCGTCAGCCGTCGGCCGAAATGCCCGGCTAACTGTTGATTAGCCAACTGTAACGCAGATTGTGAGCCGGCGCTGATCAGATCCGCGACGGCCTCCGCCTGAGTCAAGTCCATCTTGCCATTCAAGAATGCCCGCTGACTGAATTCACCTGGCTCAGCCAATCGGCAGCCCAATGTGAGCATCTCCTGCAAGGCCAGGTGCGCACAGAGCGCACCGCCGTGGCAATGCAATTCCACCACATCCTCGCCGGTGTAGCTGTTCGGACCTGGCATTTTCACTGCCAGGCATTGGAAATCCAAAGTCTCGCCATTAGTCTGCAGTAGCTGGCCTAGATGCAAAACCCGGTCCACCGCCAGGAGTAAATCTTGCCGTCCTTGCCAGAGGCGAGCAGCCACGGCAATAGCCTCTGGGCCAGACAAACGCAAGATGGCCACTGCACCGCCCACGGCAGTAGCCAAGGCACAAATTGTAGCAGACTGATTTAAAAAAACAGACACGGCAATACCGGAAAAAATTATCGCTTAAGAATTCTGAGCATTGCAAGCGACGATGCCAGCGTGGTACTCTTGCAGCGATTTGAGTGTATCGTGACCTTGACGGCGAGCCGCGATGCCATCGGCAGCCGCCAGCGCAGCCGCTACAGTAGTGATATAAGGCACCCCAAAGCGGATGGCATTCTTACGGATATAAGAGTCATCTTTAGCACTGGCTTTGCCAATCGGAGTATTGATGACCAGCTGGATGTAGCCGTTCTTGATCACATCAACGATATCTGGACGACCTTCGTTAACCTTCGCAATCATCTCACAGGTGATGCCGCTGCCCTGCAGAAAATGACAGGTGCCTTCGGTAGCCAAAAGCTTGAAGCCGAGTTCCTGGAACTTCCGGGCCGGCTCCAGGATCCCCTCGCGGTCCTGCGGATTGACAGTAATCAGCACGGTACCACTTTCCGGCAGTGGCGGCTTAGCCGCTTCTTCAGCCTTAAAAAAGGCCAAGCCAAAAGTAGAGGCCATACCCAGCACCTCGCCGGTGGAGCGCATCTCCGGCCCTAAAACCGGATCGACCTCCGGCAACATCGGGAAGGGAAAAACCGCTTCTTTGACCCCGAAGTGCGGAATCCGCACTTCCCGCAGATTCATATCCGCGATCTTGCCGCCCATCATCAACTTGGTGGCAATCTTGGCCATCGAAATGCCGCAGACCTTGGAGACCAATGGCACGGTGCGGGAAGCACGGGGATTGGCTTCCAACACATATACCACATCGTCACAAATAGCATACTGCATATTCATCAGACCAATAACTTGCATCTCTATGGCAATCTGTTTGGTATAACTCTTAATAGTCTCTATATGCTTAACTGACAACGTCTTGGGAGGAATCACGCAGGCCGAGTCACCAGAGTGAATGCCGGCCTGTTCAATATGTTCCATAATCGATGGCACGTAAGCATCGACGCCGTCAGAGATGGCGTCCGCCTCCGCCTCAATGGCATTTTCCAAGAATCGGTCAATCAGAATGGGCCGTTCAGGGGTGACATCGACGGCTACCGCGACATACTGCCGCAACATATCCTCGTCGCGCACGACTTCCATACCACGACCGCCCAGCACAAAAGATGGCCGCACCATCAACGGGAAGCCGATCTGTCGAGCGATGACCAGCGCTTGCTCAAGATTGCTGGCCATACCGCTTTCCGGCATCGGGATTTGCAAGCGATCCATCAATTTCCGGAACAGATCGCGGTCTTCAGCCATATCGATAGTCGCTGGCGCAGTACCTAGGATGGTGACGCCGTTGCGCTCCAAAGCCGTGGCCAGATTCAATGGCGTCTGGCCACCGAACTGCACGATGACCCCGAGAGGTTTTTCCTTATGGTAAATGCTGAGGACATCTTCCAGAGTCAGTGGCTCGAAATACAGCTTATCAGAAGTATCATAGTCGGTCGAGACGGTCTCGGGATTGCAATTGACCATAATGGTCTCGTAACCCAATTCCCGCAACGCCATAGCAGCGTGAACACAGCAGTAGTCGAATTCAATGCCTTGGCCAATACGGATAGGTCCACCGCCCAAGACCATCACCTTGCGAGCATTATCACTAGCCTCGCTCTGGTCAACGATATTATAACTCGAGTAATAGTAGCTAGCATCTTCCACCCCACTGACAGGGACACTGTCCCAAGCTGCAGTAATCCCCAAATCAAGGCGTTGTTTACGAATCAAGGCCTCAGGTGTTTTAAGTAACTGCGCCAAATAAAGGTCAGAGAAGCCGTCCTTCTTAGCCTGCAGCAACAACTCATCTGGCAGGACGTGCTCACGATAC
>CAZUCG010000387.1:0-3498 GCA_964619145.1 uncultured Lentisphaeraceae bacterium
GTGTTTTCAGGGTATTCGCGTCAGCTTTGGCCAGGCTCTGCGGGCGCAATTTGTCATTCCAGCTGTGTTTGTCAATGGCTACAATGGCTCCGCGCACACCTGTGCCTAACAGCTGGAAGCGGTTTAATACTGACTCAACTTTGCTTTTGAAGTCGGCAAACGCCTCGCCGACCTGATATTCAGCGGCAATTTGCTGGCCTTCAGCATCAGTGACAACTGGCCGATTGAGCAAACTCTCATCGACGCTGGCATTGACGACTACCGCGACTTCATTCACCTTACGGAGGATTTCCGCGTCACGTTCGGCTATGGCTTTGGCGTGGTCCAGCAGCTTTGTGGCTCCGGCGGCATATTTGTCCAAGCTATTTAAGTCAGCCGAGGTCAGTTCAATTTCAGCCGGATAACTGAGAGCCCTAGAAGTATCCAGTAGTCCTGCTGTTAACGCATTGCGCTGTTCGATGACCTTGGCAGCCAAGTCCGGCACACTGTCGACTGTCTTTTTATATCCGCCATCCTGAGTAGTCTCAGACTTCTTATAGTCCTCCCAGCCCAAGGAGCCGCTCTCTTTAGGATTGCTGGGACTGGCGGGGGTAAAGGATACGCCGTTACTCAGCCCGCTATTTGTCCCCTCATCTAATGCTTTGGCAGTAGCGACTATTCCTTGTGCCAACGTCGCGGCGCGGTCTCGGAAGCGCATTCGTTGGCCAGAAATCAGAAAGCTGAGTACAGCAGCCGCAATAGCCATAACAACGACTATCGGGCCAAAAAATTTACCCAAATTACCCATAAAGAACTCCCTTTTCTATTCTTCATCTCATCATCGTAGCGTCTGCGGGACAGGTGTAAATTCAACTTCGGCATTAGAACACCCACACCAGAAGTCCCCGTAAAGTATAACAATATAATCCAGATTTTATTTATGAACAGAAATGTCTCTCAAATTATCAGCTGAAACGCACTTTTTCAAGCTACGAGGCAGAAAAACTGTGTTTTAGTTGAGTTTTTTCCTATTTCGATCTTCGTTTTGGTTATTTGAGCCAGCCGCTGAATTGATACAGTCGGTATAGCCAGTTCCCGGCAAGCATCCAAATGAAGGCTGCTGCGGCCAAGAATGGTCCGAAGGGTAATGCTTGCTGGCGCCAATTTTGTCGTCCGGTCAGCAGCCATTTAGCGCTACCGGTCACGAATCCACAGGCAGAAGCTCCCAGCAGTGTATAGGTGCAGGCATCTGCTCCCAGGAATGCACCGATCATTGCCAGCAGTTTGGCATCGCCCCAGCCCATTACTTCTGTTTGGCCGTCAGCACTAAACAACCTGCGCCCGGCGATGGCAATGACTCCCAAGAGTATTAGGCCGGTCAACATCCCGAGCAGGCAGTCTAAGACTGCTTGCACTCGGACAAAGGATAGGAGCCATTGTCCAGCAGAAATATTGCCTAGGGCGTTGGCCACGGCAGTGTACAGCAAGCCGCCGGCGTGGGGGTTATCGGGCAAAAAGAGTGCCAGTCTGGCGCCTGGGAACAGTATGGCCAGCATTAAGGCAGCCAGACAACCGCTGTAGGTGATTTCATTTGGGATAAGGCGGTGTTCTGCGTCAATCAATGCGGCCGCCAACAAAGCCCCACTGAGCCAGAAGTAGGCAGGAATCACCTCGAACGACCAACCTGAATGCACTACTCGCAAAAACATCAGCAAGAATAGTGCCCCGACTGCGGCCTCGCCGGCAGGATATCGCCAAGAGATGGGCAGCCGACAGGCGCTGCAGCGGCCGCCTAGTGCCAGCCAACTCAAGATGGGGATATTTTCCCAGGGACGGATTCGCCAGCCGCAGCGTGGACAGTGACTCGGTGGCTGACTGAGTGATTCACCGCGTGGCAGTCGCCAGACGACGACATTCAGGAAACTGCCGATCATACAGCCAAACCCAAAGGACAGCAATGAAAAAAAGAGGATCATATCCAAGAGATTCGTTCAAGGTTAAATCAACAAAATTACTAAGTGGACTAGTTCGGCTGAAAGCTGCATTGGCAAGCGCAATGCGCCTAAATCACTGCCGATTGGGTAAATTGTGGCGGTGCGGGTGCGATGCAGTTAGCCGGTGATGCTTTGTTCCAGTTTGGTAAACTTTTCCAAGAGACTGACATAAATAGCTTGGTTAGCCTTACAGGGGCGGACGGTGAGATTCTCATCACAAGCCGAAAAGACTTTGCTCAGGAAGCTCCAAGACAGCTTTTCGCAACCATTGGCAGCTCGCATAGCGGCTCCCAAGGCGGCGGATTCTTTGAAATTCAGTTTTTCGACTTCGGCTTGGAAGACATCGGCAAAGACTTGGCTGATGCCGGGGCTGCGCGATGCCCCGCCTGTCAGTCGCAAGGTTTTTGGTCGTACTCCGATCCATTTAGAGTGCAGTCGCATAGTCATTGCTTGCGCTTCGACCACGGCTCGCACCGTACCCACGCCATCCTGGCCGGATTTGAACAGGGCGCTGCCTTCGTATATGGGGCTGGCATTCAGAACCAGCGGGGTGATTTCAGCGGTGAAGTATGGCAACATAATATTACCTTGATTGCCAGGCGGGGTGCCGGCAAAGGCCAGCGCGTCGAAGTCATTCCAGCTGAGGCCGAATTTAGCTCGGATGATATTTCTGGCCAGTGAGCCATTTTTGAAACAAATCAAGGGCATAAAGCCGCCGGCTGCATTGATAAAGACGTGTCCATATCCTTGCGGGTCGAGAGCAATCCGGCGCATTGCGGTAAAATATGTATCACTGGTGCCTAAGGAAATTACTGCTATGCCAGGTTTAGCGGCACCGACGCCGATCAGACTATTCAGATTGTCGCCACTCCAAGCCAGAATTGCGGTATTTTGGCGAAAGCCGTATTTTTGGCAAAAATAGTCGCTAATTTGGCCAACCACTTGGTTCGAGGCACACAGCTGCGGCAGTTTGCTAATGAGGTCCGGCGCAGTCGCTTCCAGCAATGCGCTGTCCCAGCGTTGTTGAGCCAGGTTCAGCAGATTCATCCCGGAAGCGTCGCCATAATCCACGGGCGCGGATTTGCCCAGCAGCAGTGAGCACATAAAAGAGCTGATCAAGTGAATGACCCCGGTCGCCTGGTATGACTGCGGTTCCTCTTGGGCGAACTTACGAATCTGTGGACCGGCAAAACGTTCGGTGGCAGATGAGCCGCTGCGCTGGCGGACTTCGTCGCCGCCGAGCTTTTGTTCTATTTCCCGGCATTGAGCGAAAGTTGAACTATCCATCCAGCTAGGAGCGGTTGGCCGTGCCAGTACCTTGCTGACTGCGTCGCTTAAATCCTGATTGCGGGCGGGACAGCAGCCTTTGCTTAAAAATTCGGCTTGCAGATAGACAGTGCCGTGCTGTTGAGCACTACCGCCAATACCATCGATGCTCGCCAATGCGAAGCCATCTTCGCGCATTCTGGCAAAAAGCATTTCCAGAGCGGCGATCCACATCAGTGGATTGGCGTGTTTAATCAGC
>CAZUCG010000388.1:0-3495 GCA_964619145.1 uncultured Lentisphaeraceae bacterium
GCACTCAGATTGTATTTACTGATCACCTCGGAGCGGATAGCTTCTTCGAGGTTGATAATTCGGCGCGCCTGCAAAGCCTTGATATTGGGAAGAATCAAGGCCTGCAGTGCATCTCCAGAGGCCAGTACTGCGACTTCTGCCAGCAAATCCTGATATTTGAGTAATTTCTGTTCTACTTCTTCGGGGTTGATATTTTTTCCGCTTGGCAGCACGATAATCTCTTTTTTCCGTCCTGTGATGAAGATATAGCCATCTTGGTCGACGTGGCCGAGGTCTCCGGTATAGAACCAGCCTTCCCTTAGGACGGCTGCGGTTTCTTCGGGCCGCTCAAAATAACCTTTCATCACATTGGCACCTCGGACTGCGATTTCGCCATCGAAGCAGCGCACTTCATTACAAGGGATAATCTGTCCGGCAGCGCCTTTTTTACCTTTACCGGGATGGGTAAAAGACACCATTGGGGCGGTTTCGCTGAGGCCATAGCCCAGCAGAATTTCGAAGCCCAGGGTTCGGAAGTCCTTGACTACGTCTGGGGCGAGGGCTGCTCCTCCGCAGGGCATATACCGGATAGCGCCGCCAAAGCGCCGTTGTACCGAGCCGAAAAGCAGTCGTGAAAATGCCAGGCTGTTGATTCTTGCGCAGAGGAAAAACAGTATCTCGGCCACTTTATTTTGCCGGATTTTGCTCATCAGTCCATCGCGGAGCAATATAAAGAGTCTGGGGACTCCGACAAATAGAGTCACTTTATGATCTGAAAGTGTACTGAGGATATCGGCTGCCACCAGTGATGGGGCAAAAACGATGGTGGCGTTAATTGTCAATGGCATCACCATTGTTCCTTGCAGCGGCAGGACGTGATGTAAGGGCAGTAAAACCATAACTCGGTCATCGGAACGATAAATAGGCACTTCGGCTGATACGGAATGCAGATTTGCCCAGATATTCTCAAAGGTCAGCATAACCCCCTTGGGGCTGCCAGTCGTTCCGGAAGTATAGACAATCACTGCCACGTCCGAGCCTGGTGGGGAGGGGATATACGCTTCCTGTTCTGATGGCGCCTGATCGGGCATTTGCAGCTGTTCAAAAACGAGCAGCTGAGTCTTAATGTCAGCCAGTTCGATAGCAGAGCGCATCTTTTCAACATTGGCCTCTGAACAAAAGACACTCTCTGGCCGGCAATCTTGCAAGATATAGGCGACTTCTTCTGCTGTCGAGGCCGCATCGACAGGGACTGGAATTGCCGTGGATTTCCAGCAGGCATAGAAAGCATACACCCACTCCAGGCAGTTTTCCGCAAAAATAATGCATCTATCATCTTTTGTTGCACTACAAAGCTGGCTATACAGGTATGCTTTTTGCAGCAATTGCCGATAGGATATGCGCTGGTCCTTATAAATTAAGGCTACTTTGTCGCTTGGTTGTAAGATTTGCATCGGGGTCCCTTGTTATAGCAATGGCCTTGAGCTTGAAATAAGAAAATTCAGTTCAGAAAGCTGAGTTTCCGCAAAGTAAAACAGTAATAATATACACCTTCAAGCGATTACGTGTCTGCCCCAACCTTTACTCGAGGCGAAAAAGCCGGAAATACAGGTGATTAGCGCGAGTTATTCAGCGAGCATAAAAACGCCAGCGGCTGTACAGTCTCAGCAATATCTTCTGGTTCAAATGGTCGCAAGCGATAATATTTTTTGTGCGCGGGGAGGGGTGTTTAGCGGTAGCGCGGCAGTGAAATTTTCTGGTCGTCTAGTTTAGGCCGGGTCAGATTTTCTCCTGATATTTCTTTCTCTCTTTTGCAATCGCCGTTTAATCTCGCTCAACAAGGAGGCGCTAACTGCAGTGACTCGGTTGTCGGACCACTGCCGGGCAATGGCGTATTCGCTGAATAGTTTTTGTACGAAGGACTCGGGCAGTCCTAGCCTTTGGGCGCTGTAGCCTATTTGGGCCAAATTTCGTCGGGACGAGCAAAACGGTGTCTGCCAGCCGCGTTTTTTGCTGCGATCATTGTCCAGGAATACCAGTTGTTGATTGGCGTTCAGGCAGAGGTTACGCAGGATACAATCGCCGTGGACGAAGCCGGCGCTATGGAAGGCACCAAGTTGTTGTCCTAGGATTGTGGCCAGTTCGGTTTGTTTCGCTGGCTCTTGATATTCTGGTATCAGTGTACTGACTTCTTTAGCCTGTACATCTTCACTGACAAAAATATCAGTCGGGTAGAGCCAATGGGAGCGCTTGCGCACTGCTAGGACAGGCCGGGCGCAGCAGAAGCCCGCTGCGAGTATTTTCCAGGAGATGTGCCAAGTGGCGATAGCTCGCGATGGTCGGCAGTACCACTTCAGGAAACTGCCCAAGTCACGGCCAGTCAAGCCCTGGTCAGTTAAAGCGCGGATTATTTTTACGTACAGCACGCCGTTTGGGGTCTTGATACGGCGGACTTCTCTTGAGGGATAGCTGACAACCAGTTCGCCGGTATTATCTGCCAGCCATTGTTCCGGCTCTTGGATTATGTCCTGCCATTCTGGGGCGATATATCCTTGCCAGGGAGCGCGGTTATATTTTGTGTCTTTAGTATTCATTTGGTCAGTGCCGCAGTAATTTCGGCCAAGATAAAAGGCACCGCCTGTTCTTCACTGCTGACAATAATCTGCTCTGAGCCGGGGTGCTGATTTTTGAACCAAGTGTATTGCCGGCGGGCGTACTGAATAGTACGATTGCTCAAAATTTCTGCCAATGTGTCGTCGCCAGGGGGTGGGGTAGTCTTGCAGTATTGCAGTAAGTCTGAGTAGCCGAGTGCTTGTCGGGCAGTCGGGCTGCAGGATAGGCCCGCTGCTTCAGCCTGTAGAGCTTCCTTTAGCCAGCCGGCGGCCAGCATCGCGTCAGTACGTCGGCGGATGCGCTGCTTGAGCAAATCGAACACCGGTAATAGGCAGAACTGCCGAAAAGCCGGGTCTGCGAGCGGTGTCGGGGCAGTCAATTCCCACGGCGGCTGGCCGGTCAATTGCAGGACCTCACAAGCTCGCAATAGCCGGCGCGGGTTGGCGCGCACGTCAGCGGGTATTTGGGCCGGATCACGGACGGTTTTTTCTAGGCGCAGCAATAGCTCGCCGGGGCCACTTGTCACGAGTTCCTGCCGGAGTTGGCGGGCTAATTCGGCATTAGCGGGCAGCATCGGCAAATCATAAATCAAAGATTTGGCATATAAGCCGCTGCCGCCGACCAACAAAGCTAGCTTTCCGCGACGCCAAATATCTTGTAAGCAATGTTTTGCATCTTTAACAAAGCGATTCGCGTCGTATCGCTCGTGTAAATCCAAGCAGTCGATCAGGTGATGTGGCAGGCGTTGTTGTTCTTCCTGGGTTGGTTTAGCGGTACCGATATCCAGGCCGCGATAGATTTGCATTGAATCACAAGAGATAATTTCGCCGTTATATTTTTCTGCCAAGCGCAGCGCGACTTCGCTTTTCCAACTGCAAGTCGGCCCAAGAATGGCAAGGCATA
>CAZUCG010000389.1:0-3470 GCA_964619145.1 uncultured Lentisphaeraceae bacterium
GCTCGTCCTTTTTCGGCTCGTCCTTTTTCGGCTCGTCCTTCTTCGGCTCGTCCTTTTTCGGCTCGTCCTTCTTCGGTTTCTCTTGTTTCTTCAGGCCGGGGAATGCATTGTGTTTCTGGTTACCCTTAAGAGGGAACATTTTCTTATTGTTATCCAGGCCCACAGTTGGGTTAGCAGTATTTCCAATTGCAGTTTGGTTTTCGGTCGGTTGAACAGCTGCCATCGCGGTCTTGTTTTTCTTCTTAAACAAAATGGAGAAATGTTGCAAAAGTCCACCGAACGACAGCAATAAATCGAGTGTCAGCAGGGCCAAAACCAGCCAAGCAAAGATTGCTTGCCAGCCGGCGCAGTTCATACCAATCAACAAGGCAAAAAACCAAGCGATCACTGGTATATTCAGGCGAAGTATTTGTATTTTACGCGCACCGGCGCTGGCATCGATTTCTGCTCTCCGGGTATTCATCAACTGGCGTTGGTAGGCATTTTGCTGCTCTTGAGCCACCCGAGCAGATTCAGTTTTATAACTCTCGAATTCCTGCTTGGCCTTAACCAATGCAGCCGCGCTATCTTTGCGCTGTTTTTCAAGCTCACCGCGCAATTTCTCAAGTTCGTCCACATCAGTCATGGAAATCACTTTCAGGCCCTTAGACTCTGCATCTTTAACAGCAGCAGTAAATTTTGCCTCGCGATCTTCAGCGGCCTGCAGACGAGAAGAGATATCTTTCTCCTTGTCAATTAGTTCAAGACGAATCTTAGCCAAGTCTTGGCGTTGTTCAGCGGACTCTTTTTCTGCTTTCTCGCGAATTGCAACGGCAGACTTCTCGGCCTTCTCTTTGATTTCAGCGATATCAGAAGTTAACTTATCCATAAATGTCTTCTTGACATTCTCTTTTTGTTCCTCAAACTGTTGAGCAGCCTCGGCCAGGCGTTTCTTTTCTGCCTCGCACTTATTTTTCGCCGCAGCGAGAATTTTCTCCGCTTCTTGTGTTTTTTGTTTGCCTTGTTCTTCAGCCGTAGTGACAATCTCCGCGGCTTTGTTCTTGGCCTCTTCGGCTACTTTTAAGGCTTTTTCCACCAGGACCTTCTGCCCTTCTTCGCGTCTTTGTTTCAATTCGGCATCTATTTGCAGATGCCCTTCTTCGCGTTTTTGTTTGATCTCCTGCTCAAGTTTACTGGCCAGGGCTTTTTTCGTCTCAGTTAGTTTTAACTCCAACTTGGCAGTCTCGTCCTTCTTCCGAGCAGCTAATTCTTGTTCCCACTTGTTTGCAGAAGTGACACGCTGCTCTTCGACCTGCTTCAAGGCCGTGGCCATCTGTTTTTGGATTTCTTGATTAGCGTACTCAACCTGCTCCTTGGCCTGCTGTTCGGCAGTAGAGATAATCTGCTGGCGTTCATTTTCGGTCGCAGCCAAAATCTGCTGGCGCTCCTGGTCAGCTTTCAGACGGGCGGACTCGATCGCCAATTCCATCTCCCGCTCGGCTTGTCGCCGAGCAGTCTCCATCATCCGCTCAACTTGAGCCAACCCACCACTGCTCATTTGATTGTAATAATTAGTCTGAGAAGTCTCGCCTGCCTGGCCTAATGAAGAAGAGACTCCCCCTTGCGAACGGGCAGCAGGCAGCGGCGGGACGCCATATTGCGAATTGGGCGGGCTCTGGCCGGGTAAGGAAAATTGCGGCGCCCCGACCGATGCGGTGGGAATCACCGGCGGAGGTGGCACCTGGGTTGTTGCCAAACCGGTGCCAGGAACCGCAGGATGTGCTACTTTGGCTACTTTTAAATGACGCCCAGCAGCGACCTTCCCTTGCGGCGCAGCGTTGTCCGGTTGCATTGGAATATTGCATTTTTGACAAGATACACCCGGTACCGGAGACGGCAACTGCGTGCGGGCACCGCACTGGGAACAAACATAATTTACTGCCATAATCTTTCCTCTGAAAAATTATCTCACCTAGGCGGCAAGATCAATTTGCCTTACGCAGACTGAAAGAAGCCTTGACTCCATTCATTTCCACTGTATGCATCTCGGCATTCTTGCCTGGCTTAATGCTGACGGCCAGTGTCTCAGCGCAAATATAAGCACCTTGAGCAGTAATGGCTTCGCCGACTTCAACCGGACCGTCGTATTCAATGGCAATGCGATCAGTCACCGCAAAACCCAACTCCTTGCGCAAATTCTGCAATTTACTGACCACCTCCCGAGCCCATCCTTCCAAAACCAAAGATGAAGTCAAGCGGGTATCTAAGGCCACAGTAATTTCGCCTTCATTCGCGACAGTCAGGCCTTCGCGTTCGTTGCGTTGCACCAAGATATCCGGCAAGCTCAAACGCACTTCTTCGTCCGCAAATATATTCACCGCCACCACACCGCCAGCTAGGAGCCAGAGGATTTTTTCATCTGGCAAAGCCACAATCGCGGCACTCAAGCCTTTTAGCTTCTTACCGTATTTCGGACCTAGTATTTTCAGGTTTGGTTTGGCGCTCAGAGTCACCAACTCCTCTTCATTAGCCTTGATTTGTACTTCTTTGACATTTAATTCATCAGCAATAACTGTTGCCATAGTCTGCAAATCCTGCCGCACTGCGGCATTAGCTGAGACCAGTACCGCGGCTGCTAAGGGCTGACGCACTTTCAAAGATGCCTGCGAACGCAAGTAACGCCCCAACGATACCGCCTGCATAGTACGGGCCATCTGCTCGTTCAATGCCTCATCAAGCAATTCTTGGGCATAAACAGGATAATCGCACAGATGCACAGATTCGGGCATCTCCTCAGTGCACAAATCACGATAAATCGTCTCAGTGATGAAAGGAATAAACGGCGCGGCTAGCTGGCAAAAAGTTACCATCACATAGTATAACGTCTGATAAGCTTCATCTTTATCCTGGTCATTGCTGCTCTTCCAAAAACGGCGTCGGCTGCGACGAATATACCAGTTGGTGAGGTCTTCAATGAAGCCCGTAAAACGGCTGGCGCCTTTTTGCAAATCGTAGGCATCCAGCGCAGAGCGAAAATCCGCTACCGTGGCAGTCAAGCGCGAGAGAATCCAGCGATCCAGAACATTGGCGGCATTTCTGGGGTAAGCCGGTTGTCCTTTCGCTGGCTGCCAATTATCAACCCGGGCATAAGTCGCCAAGAAACTATAGGAATTCCAGATCGGCAGCAACACTGTCCGCATTGCTTCGCGCACTGCCGTCTCACTGAAGCGCAAATCCTCAGCTCGAACGACTGGGGAAGAGAGCATACAAAGCCGCAAGGCATCGGCGCCATACTTATTGATGACCTCCATCGGGTCCGGATAATTCTTCAGGCGTTTTGACATCTTGCGGCCGTCCTCTGCCAGCACTAGTCCATTGACTACCACATTCTGGAAAGCCGGTTTATCAAACAAGATAGTAGAAAGCACTACCAGGGTATAGAACCAACCCCGAGTCTGGTCTAGTCCCTCGGCGATGAATTCAGCCGGGAA
>CAZUCG010000390.1:0-3447 GCA_964619145.1 uncultured Lentisphaeraceae bacterium
TCATCGTGGGCGAGACCGAGCATCCGATGACCAAAGAGCACTACATTGAGTGGATCGAAGTGCAGAATGGCGAATACGTGAACCGCCTGTATCTGTCGCCAGGACAGCAGCCGCGGGCAGAATTCTACCTGCATCGTCAGGCCGGCTTGGTTGTCCGCGCCTACTGCAACTTGCACGGCCTCTGGCAGGCTTAAGCGAGGGTTGCTTGACTTGGGAACGAACTCGACAATTAAACAGAAGTCAGTTATGGAATTAGCAGCTGTAGCAGAAGAGCGCCCGAGCGCAGAGAGTATCTTAACTCGGGCAGCAGAAGTCCTCGATATCGAAATAGCCGGTTTGCAGGCCCTGCGCGATGAGCTCGGCCAGGAATTTGTGCAGCTGGTCAATGCTTGTCTGACTACTATCCGCAAAGGCGGCAAGATCGTCTTATGCGGCATAGGCAAGAGCGGGCATATCAGCAAAAAGATCGCCGCCACCCTGGCCAGCACCGGCTCGTGCGCGGTATTTATGCACCCGGTCGAGGCGATGCACGGCGACTTGGGGGTAATTTCTCCACTCGACTTGTTGTTAGCAGTCAGTTACAGCGGCGAGACAGATGAGCTGCTCGCCGTCCTCCCAGCGGTCAAACGCCTGGGTGTGCCAATTGTCGCGATTACCGGCGGAGCCGAATCGCGGCTGGCCACCTGGGCGGATTTATGCGTACCGATGCCGGTACCGAAAGAGGCGTGCCCTTTCAATCTGGCACCGACCACCACTACCACTGCGTTGGCCGCCCTCGGCGATGCGCTGGCGATGGTCTTGCTCGATTGCCGGCGCTTCGGCCTGAACGACTACGCAAAACTGCATCCCGCCGGCGCAATCGGCCGCAGTATTACGATGTTAGTTAAGGATTTTATGCGCACCGGCGCGCAGGCGCCGAGCGTCCGCCCGGGCACTTGCGTGCGCGAGGCACTGCTGGCGATGACCGCGGCGCGCAGCGGCGCAGTGGCCATCACCGATGAGCAGGGGCTGCTGTTGGGAATCTTCACCGACGGCGATTTCCGTCGCCGGATCACCAGCTCCACTGGCGACGTCTTGAACGCCCGCATCGAAGAGGTGATGACCCCCAAGCCCATCTGCATCGAACAAGACCGGCTCGGCGTGGAAATTATGAAATTGCTGGAGGACCGGAAGATCGACGACATCCTGGTCGTGGACAGCACGGGTCATTTTGTCGGCCTGGTCGATATCCAGGACTTGCCGAAGTTCAAGATGATGTAGGACACTGGCTATACCACAACTCACAACTCACAATTTACAATTTACAATTCACAACAACTTATGCGCGAACTAACTCATCAGGTTGATTTTTGTGTCGTTGGCGGCGGCATTGCCGGATTATGTGCGGCCGTCTCGGCTGCTCGCCAGGGTCTGCGAGTCGCCTTAATCCACGACCGGACGGTATTGGGCGGCAACGCCTCGAGCGAAATCCGGATGTGGCTCTGCGGGGCAACTGGCGCGAATTTGCGCGAGACTGGCATTGTAGAAGAGCTCGCGCTGGAGAATAACTACCGGAACCCCAGCTCGAATTTCTCGATTTGGGACAGCGTGCTCTATCAGCTGGCTCGCGAATGCAAGAATTTGACAGTATTTATGAACTGCTCAGTTAACAGCCTGACGATGGCCGGCGAGCGCATCGCATCGGTGCGCGGTTGGCAGACCAGCAGCGAGACTTGGCATACTGTCGCCGCGACGCTGTTCGCGGATTGCTCCGGCGACAGCATCCTGGCGCCATTGAGCGGGGCGGAATTCCGTCTGGGCCGCGAAGCCGCGGCGGAATTCGGAGAGTCGCTGGGGCAACCCGCGGCCGACTGCCGCACAATGGGTATGAGCTGCCTGATTCAGGCCCGCGAGACCGACTCAGCGAAGACTTTTATCGCCCCAAAATGGGCCAAGAAAATCAGCTCGGATGAGCAGCTCTTGTCACGCGGGCACGGCTTTACCGGACTGCATAATTTCTGGTGGCTGGAATTAGGCGGTAACCGCGATTCTATCCACGACACGGAGGAATTGCGGCACGAGCTGCTGGCGCTGGCATTCGGGGTCTGGGACCATATCAAGAACCACGGCGAGCACGGCGCAGAGAACTGGGAGCTCGATTGGGTCGGATTCTTGCCCGGGAAGCGCGAGAGCCGCCGCTATGTCGGCGATTATATTTTGAGCGAGAAGGATATCCTCTCTGGCGGGAATTTCCCCGATGTAGTCGCCTACGGCGGTTGGCCGCTTGACGACCACCACCCCGATGGCTTCTACTACGCTGGCGCGCCGAACAGCATCGGCAAGGTACCACAGCCATACAGCATACCATACCGCTGCCTGTATTCAAAAAATATCCCCAACTTGTATTTTGCCGGTCGTAATATCAGCGCCACCCACGTCGGTCTGAGTTCCACTCGGGTGATGCTGACTTGCGGTCTGCTGGGCCAGGCAGTCGGGCTGGCCGCCGCCCTCGCCTGCCGTGAGAACTGCTCGCCCCGCGAACTCTACCCCGCCCATATAACTGAGTTGCAGCAACGACTACTCGCGGCCGACTGTTTTCTGCCAGGCGTCAGCCGCGTTATCGCGCCATTGGCCGCCAGCGCAGCGCTCAGCGCCTCCAGTGGCGACCCCGCGCCCTTGCGCAATGGCCTCGACCGGCCGGTCGGCAGGACTGACAACGGCTGGCGCGGCCAACTCGGCGACTGGCTCGAGTACCGCTTCGACGGCCCGCGCCCAGTCCGCGCGGTCAGAATTGTCTTCGATAGCGACTTAAACCGCCTTGGGCAAGGCGCCTGCAGCCAACATTACGAGAAGAATATCTTGTCGAATTTCCCGCTACACCAACCGCCGCGCCGACCGCCCGCCACTCTGGTCAAGGGCTTCCGACTAGCCATCGACCGCGGCAATGGCGAATGGCAGACGGTTTATCAGGAAGACAATAACTACCAGCGGCTGGTAGAGGTCCCACTCGATTGCACTGCGAGGGGCATCCGGTTAATCGCAGAAAACACCTGGGGCGCCCCGGATTGCCACCTCTTCGCCTTCGAACCAATAGAATGAGATCACGGCTGGCAATAATTCTTTTGCGGTTATGCCTTATGCTAAGGTGTAATTTAGCCGCAAAACTGCTTGCTGAAGCAATAAATGTTTTTTACAGTCGGACATTGATGATTGATGATGTTGTTTACTGAATATCAATATTTTGAATATAAGTTCCCGCGGCCGCAGTATTTGGGCGCTAAGTACCTTTTGCGCTCTTGGCTGCAACAATTCATCCCCCAGGATATACGTGTAGTGTGCGATGCCTTCGCAGGCTCACAATCGATGGCGTTCTTATTCAAGCAACTCGGTTTTAAGGTAATTACTAATGACTTTCTGAATTCCAGCCACCAAATTGGCTTGGCTCTAATCGTAAATAAAGACGTCATC
>CAZUCG010000391.1:0-3442 GCA_964619145.1 uncultured Lentisphaeraceae bacterium
CTTCCTGCCGTTATGCCATTTGCCGATGCCGTGGCAGGCATAGCTGGCCTGTCGAAAAGCCTCGTCGAGAGTGGTATGGTCAGTCGGAATTTCCTGTCCCTGGTCCGCGAGATGAAACAGACTCCGCCCGCTATGGATCATCGCTCGGCTGGGCATACACACTGCTCCACAGGTGCCGCCGGGGATATGCGTGCGCAGAGATGGATTGCCTAAGACCTGGATGGTGTCAAAGCGCTGGTCGTCAGTCAAGAAAAACAACACATTTGCACGCTTCAGTATAGATAACCTCAGTCTTGTCGCCCAACTTCAGCGGCCGAGCGCAATAATATTGGCGATCAGCGCTTTGCAACGACCACATTCCAACCCCGCACCAGTCTGCTCAACGACTTTTTCAACCGTGTCCGCGCCATTCTGCACGGCAGTAAGTACAGTTTGCAGCGATATATCCCGGCAACCGCAGACGGAGGCCAGAATCCAAGGCAGGTTTTCTTGACAGCCCTGGCAATGGTTGCAGATGCCGGCCAATTCGCTTACTTCTGCCGGCGTCCGCGCACCAGCACACATCGCTTTTCTGATCGCGGAATAATCGACTTGGTTGGTAGTGCAGATAATCTTGTTCGCAGCCATAACTAAAAGCTCCTAAATGATGCTGGAATGCCGAAGTGGAAAAATGTCTGCGCTTGAGAGTCACAACTGTGCAGTTTGCCAATCTGTCGTCGCTGGCGAGATCGATGGCCGGGGCACGGCCTGATTTGCTCAAGCGCAAGCGCGTCTGCGACTGATTTTTCTGCCAATGGTGTAGCAGAAGTTGTAAAGTCGTTGAGAGAAGTTATGGTAAACATAGTCGCGACGACAGCACAGTGATGATTTCTAGTTCGGGCGCCTTTAATATAGAGCGCTTGACAGATTTTCAAAGTTATAATAGAAAAATTTCGTCTCGAGTGACGAGAAGTCGCTGAGTTTTTTTAGCAGAAAATGGCTCAGGAGGAAGAATCGATGCAGAAAGAATTATTTATCGCCATCGTCTATGCGTCCCGGCAGGGGCATACGAAAATGCAAGCCGAAGCGGTAGCTCGTGGTGCTTCAGCCGCTGGAGCTAAAGTCAAGCTCTTCGAAAGCGAAGCCGCAATCAAGAACCTCTCCGAACTCGATACTGCTGCTGCGATTGTCATCGGTACGCCGACCTATATGGGCAATATCTCTTCCGAAATCAAGCTATTTATGGAAAAATGCGTCTCGCGCTGGTTTTCGCGCGCTTGGAGCGATAAGGTGGCAGGGGGCTTTACCTGTTCAGCAAATTTTTCCGGTGATAAGGTCAATACGTTGCAGGGGGTCTGTCTTTTTGCCTTGCAGATGGGTATGATCTGGGTGGGTGAAAATCGCTTGGCGGCAGCCAATGTTCCGGATGAGTGTAAGAGTCTCGAAGGCCCCAGCAGCAAAGCTTGGAACCGCAATAGCGCCAGCCTCGGGCCGATGGCCAGCGTCTTCCACGTCAACACACCCGATGCGCCAGCCCTTGGTGACCTGGAGACCGCCGAAGCGTACGGCCAGAGAATCAGCGAAATTACCGCCAGATTGCACCGCAGTGAATGAAGGGCGAATCCAGGCTTGTAGGAACAGCCAGAGATGCAAAAAAAATTATACTATACTATCGCCATTTTCTTTCTGGGCGGACTAGTACTGGGGACGGCACTGCATAAAATCCCTAAGTATATTCCTGTTGTCTACCTATTGGTCAGCCTAGTGACGATGATGGTATATATTCTTGACAAGAACAAAGCGAAAAATGCTCAATGGCGGACCCCAGAGGAGATTTTGCATCTCCTGGAATTAGCCTGCGGTTGGCCTGGTGCGATGCTCGCCCAGATGCTTTTTAATCACAAGAAGAGCAAAATATCCTACCAGATTGCCTTTTGGCTGATGATCATCAGCAACTGCGGGGTGCTCTTCTGGTATATTAAATATCGAGTGTGAGAGTGAATGCCCGCGCAGGGTAGCCAGCGTGTAGCTGTTAGTTGCTCCTTGAACTACTGGCATAAGCAATATAAAAAAGCTCAGGACAGAGCCAGATACCTGCTGACCTGCCCCACGCTGGTTAGCGTTAAATGTGCCTGTCGGTTCGCCGGTATTTTCCCGCTTGCGCCTGGCAAAGTGTCGCTAAGTGCCGCTATCTGGGCGACAGCTTCGAACCCTTCGCAGGCCGCCGCTAACTGTTTGTTGCGAATAGGCTGGTTAGTGAGGCCGCATCTAGTGATGTCGTCGGCAATTGCTGTTTATTTAAGCAGCAGATACATCACTCCGCCACAAAGGGCGGAGGTGAAGATAACGGCCATAATGCTCATTTTCTTTTGATACATAGCCAGCACGGCAAAAATCAGTATTGGCAGCATCTCTGGTCGCCAGCCGAAAGCACCGGCAAAAGCTGATTCTCTGCCGACCAGGATTTCAAAGGGGATGGGCTTAGTGAAGATCGACATCCCCAGGCAGGCCAGAATGGCGGCCGTGATTAGCGCGGTTGCCATTGGCTTGATGCCGAACATAATGCTGCGTACGATTGAGCTGTGCTGCCAGCGTCCGTACGAGTGCACCGCCAGTGACATCAGGAAGAATGATGGCAATAGCAAACCGATGGTCGCGACCAGCCCGCCCAGAATGCCACCCTGTTGGTGCCCTAGGAAGGTCGCCAGGTTGATGCCGATAGGCCCGGGGGTGATTTGTGAGATGGCTTGGAAATTGCCGAATTCCTCCAGTGTCAGCCAGTGGCGAGTGTTAACCAGGTCATTGATATAGAATTGCATCAGTGTGCTGCCGCCGCTCAGGCAGAAACAGCCGTAGTACATAAAAAGGAACAGCAGAAATAAATAGATCATACTGGCGGTTCCTCCTCAATTGCCGCAGCCGGCATTTCGCGACAGAAAATCAGGCAGTAGAGCAAGCCAAAAATCAGGCCGAAGAGGATTAGCCAGCCGGGGTTAGTGTGGAAGAGCAAGACCGCTGATAGCCCTGCTAGGAAGAGGAAAAGTTGTACCTTAGAGCGGATGGAATTGCGCCAAATCCGCAGTAGCGTGGCTAGCATCAGGCCAGTTATGGCGGTGCGGATGCCGATAAAGGCTCCCTGGATAAAGCGGTTGTCCATCGGCAGGTGTGCGAAGCCCATAGCGACCAAGGTGATAATCACAAAGGAGGGCAACGCGACCCCACTTAAAGCGGCGAGCGCACCCGGAAATCCGGCCACTCGATAGCCAATATAGATCGCGATATTGCCGGCTGTCAAGCCGGGTACAGCCTGAATCAAGGTGAGCATCTCGGTGAGCTCGCCATCGCGCAACCAGTGGTATTTCTTGACGAAGATTTCTTCTGCGACCAATAGGATGGCATAGCCGCCGCCAATGACAAAAAGCGCGATTTTTAAAAATTCGCGAAAGAGGGTCCAGACGTGATG
>CAZUCG010000392.1:0-3440 GCA_964619145.1 uncultured Lentisphaeraceae bacterium
GAATGTCGGCGATTGTATCGGTATGATCTTGCCTTTTCTCTGTAATTTACACAAGCAATCAGGCATTCGCCGGGTGGAGCTTAACAACGAGGCGTTTTTTATATACCTCCTCAGCGAAGAAAATGACCCGACGGTAACTTGCCGAATGATGGCTAACCGGCATCTCTTGAGCACGGCTATTCATAAATCCTGTCGGCCATTGGTAATCAATGACGAGCCAACCACCTTGATGATTGAGCATTACGTCTTGACGAGCGACCAGACCAAGCAATGTAAGATTAGTCTGCCGGAGTTGCAGGATGTTTATGCCCGGCAGTTCGGCAGTGAGCAATTGAATGACATTGCAGAGCTGTATCCGCGTTTGAATGCCACTGCGATTGAGGATTTAGATGTCAGCCGTCTCGCTCATCGGGTGAGGTGGGTTTTGTTGGCCCAGAGCAGTGATAATGTGCACGTGGAAGTAGAAGAATGGGACCAGGAATCGTTGCGCTTGATTGTCGCCTTGTCGATCCCGACTGGCACGGATGATTTTCGTAGCCAGTTGCTGGAAATTATCGCCTCTAGCGGGCTTGAACTCAGCCGTTGTTATTTTCGCGAGATGTCTATTAATAATGACCCGAGCGATTTTGCCCACTTACCAGTGATGGTAGCCACAGTGTACTTGGAGAATAAAAGTCAGAACGAGATCAGTCATAATCAGCTCGAGACGTTATTGGAGAATATTCGTCTCGTCAATTGGGTGGATATGGCTGACGTCCTGCACCAAGAATTCGTTCGCCGCCGAAATTTCAGCCTTTCGGCGACTAACTGGCTCCGGGCGTGTTGCGAGTTCATTCACGGTCAGCTGTCTTTTGTGGACCGGCGGGCCTATAATGCCCAGGATATTGTCCGCTATGTGGCGATTTATCCTGAGCCCTCGCGCCGCCTTTTTCAAGAATTTGAGCGGCGCTTTGATCCAGCTCTGGCACGTCCCAGCCGGGAGCAAGAAAACGAAGCCCGAGAGCAGTTTCTAGCCGAGGTTAACAAGATTAATTCCGGCCATCAGGCCAAAGACAACTTGGTCAAGACCATCTTTACGGCTGCGTTCAATTTTCTGGATTGCATTCTCAAGACGAATTTCTATTGCTCTGACAAGGCTGGTTTGTCATTCCGCCTTTCGGCGAAGTACTGTTTATTTTACCGCAAACTGAATGATAATTATACTGCCTCTTTTCCGACGGGTATGCCGCATAGCGTTTTCTTTTTCTATCGTCGCAAAGCTTTTGGCTATCAGGTGCGCTTTGCTGAAATTTCTCGTGGTGGCTGGCGGACGGTGATTCCCGATCGTGGGGCCAACCAGCTGGAATTGTATGATAACTACAATGACACTAGTGACGAGGCGTACCGCGAGGTGTTTGTCTTGGCCAACACCCAGCATCTGAAGAACAAGGACATCTACGCGGGCGGCGCCAAGCTGTTGACGCTAATGGAGCCGATTGCTGACCCGGCTTTGCTGAAACAGACGCTCTGGCAGATGCAGCGGGCGTTTACAGTCGCCTTTGTAGCCTTGGTCAATTGTGGAAAAGATAAAAAATTGCGTGATTTGCGCATCGTGGATCGTCTTGGTACGCGCGAGATTATTGAGCTTGGCCCGGATGAGAATATGTTTGATCCGATGATTGAATGGTTGAGTGGATATGCCCTCAAAGTCGGCTATCGGCTCGGCTCCGGCATTATCTCCGGCAAGCTTGGTGCTGGCATCAACCATAAAGAATATGGGGTGACTAGTTTTGGCGTGCACCAGTATCTGCTGAAAACTTTGCGGGAGCTGGGGATTAATCCCGCGAAAAATACTTTCAGCATCAAGATAGCAGGCGGCCCAAGTGGTGATGTGGCTGGCAACGCGATGAAGCTCCTGCTGGCGGAAAAAGATGGCAAGCCAGTCTATCCGAAACTGAAGATTGTTGCCATTACTGACGGCCCAGCTGCTGCCTATGACCCAAAGGGATTGGACCGAGAGGAATTGCGACGCCTGCTTCTTGTCTCTGCCTTGGATGGTTTTAATCCAGAAAAATTGCAGGGCGAAGGCGCCGGGATGGTTTTTTCTCAGCCTATCATCCGCAACGGCGAGCAATACAATCGTTTAGTTGAGCGTAAGAGCGGCAAATTAGTCGAGAGCCTGATCAGCCGGGATGAGTTTATGCTGTTTTTCCAGAATAACTTAGTGCATTACGCCGATGTGTTTGTGCCGGCCGGAGGTCGTCCGGGCACCATTAACGAGGACAATTGGCACAAGTTTTTCTCTGCCGGTAAGCCGGCTTTTCGAGCTATTGTCGAAGGGGCGAATTCCTATATCACGCCTGGCGCTCGGCTGCAGATTCAGCAGAAAGGCGTCTGGATTGTCAAGGACGCCTCGGCCAACAAGTGCGGGGTGATCACCTCCTCCTATGAAATTCTCAGCGGCCTAATGCTGGATGAGGAAGAGTTCAAGGCTAACAAGGAGGTCTTGGTAAAACAGGTTATGGAGATATTACAGCATCGGGCCACTCAGGAAGCAGATTGGTTGTACAATCAATTCAAGGCCACCGGCACATATATGACTGAATTGACGGAAAGACTGAGCCAAGCCATCAACGTCGCGAAGGTCGAGGTTTTAGCTTTCTTGGAAAAGAATCCGAACTTCATCAGCGACGAGCTGCTGCTCTCGCATCTCCCGCCGCTGTTCCGAGAAAACTTTTCTACTCGTGTGCATCGTCTGCCGTCAGAATATCGCCAGACCATCGCTGCGGTCGAATTGGCTTGTCGGCTGGTCTATGCCGTCGACAGCGAGAATTTGGGCAAGAAGCTCTGCTTGTTAATGACTGACCTTGAAAAGGCCAACATCTAAAAGTTCTGTTGGCGAGTATTGCTGGTGTAATGCGTGCTGATGCTGAGGGCTGTTTTTCGGCTCGGAGGAAATTTAAGTAACTGGATTTTGCGAATATTATGTCTGAAATGTTAAAACAATTACACGGGGCTCTGGCCGGTCATAACCCCTTAGTCTATATCTATAGCCCTGAAGAAGAGCGTATTATGCGTGGTCTTCAGCAAGCCGCTGAGAGCCACGGCAATTTGCCAATTAAAAGTTGGTCTTGCCTGACTGGCTTGACTTGTCTGCCGGACAGCTGCCCGCCCGCCTTCGCTCTGCGCCAAGTTGTCGAGCAGGATTTACGCGGGCTATTAGTATTCAAGGATTTAGCGCCATATATGAATCAACCAGAAGTGGCCCGAGCGCTCCGGGAAGCATTTCTAGATGGTCAAAGCAAAAAAGACCGGATTATAGTCATTTTGTGTGCCGACCTGAACATCCCGGAAGCTTTGAAGAAAGAAGTGCATCTGATCGATATTTCCACGCCGGACGAAGAGGAAATATCTGCTTTGGTGAAGGTCCTGAATCAGGGTCGCAGCGAGCCGGCCATCCC
>CAZUCG010000393.1:0-3435 GCA_964619145.1 uncultured Lentisphaeraceae bacterium
ATCTACGAAAAAGGCGCGCATCCGCCGACACAACCGCCTTCGCCAGAAGGTCTCCGGCACTGCTACAATGCCGCGTCTGTGCGTTTGCCGTACCGGCGCACATATCTATGCACAGGTCATCGATGACGTTGCCCAGAATACCCTGCTGGCTGCTTCCACGGTTGAAAAAGCAATGCGTGAGCAAAAACTCACTTCTAATGTCAATAGCGCGGTTGTCATTGGCAAGACGATTGCCGAGCGAGCCTTGGCTGCCAATCTGAAGAAGGTGGTTTTTGACCGTGGTGGCTTTACTTATCACGGTTGTGTCAAAGCCCTGGCGGATGCCGCGCGGGAAGCTGGTTTGGAATTTTAAGGTCTTTTGGTTGCTGATTACTGGCGGATGGCTGTCCTGGCTTTTTGCCACTCACTGTCAACCGCTGGCTAACAACCTAATAGGGAGAACATTCTGTGACAAGTCAAAATAACGAAAAAAAAGACAAAGAGACTCCGCAATTCCAGGCAGTTTCTGCGTTAGAGAGTACGGTTCAAGAAACGGTGCAAGAATTGGAAGAGCGGGTAGTAACGGTCAACCGCAGCAGTAAGGTCGTCAAGGGCGGGCGTAATTTTTCTTTTAGTGCCCTGGTAGTCGTTGGTGACAAGAATGGCCACGTTGGTATGGGCTACGGCAAGGCGAATGAAGTCGCTGATGCCATCCGCAAAGGTGGTGACCAGGCCCGTCGCAACATCATCAAGGTGCCGATGTATAAAACCACCGTAACGCATTTGGTTGAATGTTCTTTTCGCGGTTCTAATGTAATGATCCGTCCTGCTTCAGAAGGGACTGGGTTGATTGCTGGCGGCGGTATGCGGGCAGTTTTGGAATTGGCCGGCATTAAGGATGTACTGGCGAAGTCTCTGGGTTCAAAGAACTCCGTGAACGTAGTCAAAGCTACCTTCGAAGCCCTCGATCACTTGCGGACCAAGAAGGAAATTATGGCAAAGCGCGGGATCTGTGCTCTGTAAGCGCATACAATCATGCACAAATGAGGATGGCAATGAAACTTCATGAGTTAAAAAATACAGTACCCCGGCCAGCTCGCAAACGAGTCGGCCGTGGTGATGGTTCTGGAAATGGCAGAACTGCCGGTCGTGGTGAGAAGGGCGCAGGCGCGCGGGCTGGTCACAGCCATCGTCCATACTTCGAAGGCGGACAGATTCCGTTGATTCGTCGGTTGCCCAAGCGGGGTTTTAATAATCCCAACCACATTGAATTCAATGTTATTAACATCTTGGTTCTGGAAGAGAACTTCCAAGACGGCCAAAGCATCGACAAGCTGGAACTGCAGCGTCGTGGTCTTTTGGGTAAAAGCAACTTGCCGTTAAAGATCCTCGGTGACGGCGCAGTTAGTAAAGCCCTGCAAGTTAAGGCTGACAAATTTTCTGTCAGTGCCCGTGCGAAGATTGAAGCTGCCGGTGGCAGTTGTGAGTTGGCCTGACGACAAATCCCGCACTGCTTAATTGTCCCGCCTAGAAATCGGCGGGGCGGATTTGTCCGTGCCCAATCGCCAATCTTTAGAGCCTGAGGCTTGGTAAATCGACGAGGAAACCGATATGCTTTCTGCTTATGTTAATTGTCTAAAAATACCAGAACTGAAAAAACGCTTGTTCATTACCTTTGGGATAATTGCCTTGTGCCGGGTGGCCAGCATGATTCCTTGTCCTGGTGTCGATCCGCACGCCTTGGCGGAGTTGTTTAAGTCGATGAGTGCCAACAAAGGCGCTGGCGGGGTCTTTGATATGCTGGATTTATTCAGCGGTGGGGCGATGCAGAATTTTGCCATTGGTGCCTTAGGCATTATGCCCTACATCTCAGCCTCGATTATACTGCAGTTAATGACTCCAGTAATTCCAGCTTTGAACAAGATGGTTCGTGAAGGTGAATCTGGCCATCAGAAATACAACCAGATTACCCGTTATATCACAGTAGTGATTTGTATTATCCAAGGTACGATGTTTTCTTTAGCGATGATGAATCCTGAGAAGTTGCGTTTAAGCAGCGGTGCCAGTGTTGTCACCAACCCCGGGCTGGGGTTTATTGTTTCTACTGTCATCACCTTGACTGCTGGTGCGATGCTGATTATGTGGCTGGGTGAAATCATCACCGAGCGCGGCATTGGCAATGGCGCTTCGTTGATTATTACAGTCAATATCATTGCCCGGCTGCCTGGAGCGATCAAGAATCTCTTCACGATGGTTTTGGGCGGCGCTGCCACCGGTGGCAGTGACCTTAATATGACCCACCTGGTCATTCTGTTGGCGATGTTCTTTCTCGTTTGCGCCGGTGCAGTGGCCTTGACTCAGGGTATGCGCAAGATTCCCATCCGTTACGCCCAGCGCGTCGCTGGTGTTGGCAAAACTAATGCCGTCCAGACTAGTTATCTGCCTCTGCGGGTTAATTATTCTGGCGTAATGCCGATTATTTTTGCTGGCGCGATCTTATCTTTCCCGATGATGTTACTGCAATATGCCCCGCAGTGGGCATTCTTCCGTTGGCTGATACCAAATATTGCTTATGGGTCTACCGGTTATTTGCTGATCTATGGATTGCTGATTCTGGTCTTCTCGTTCTTTTGGGTCGCCAATCAGTTCAATCCCATTCAGATAGCTGATGACTTGCAAAAACGCGGTGGCTATATCCCTGGCGTCCGTCCCGGTGAGCCGACCTCTAGTTTTCTTGACCACGCGATGACCAGGATCACCTTGGCAGGTGCCATTGCCTTGACAGTTTTGGCCATCTTACCAATGCTACTGAGCAACTCAATGGGTGTGCCACACGTGATTTCACAATTCTTCGGTGGCACGAGTCTGCTGATTATCGTAGGTGTATCTTTAGATACAATGCGACAAATTGAGACGCATTTGTTGAACCGTCATTATGACGGGTTTATGTCGAAAGGCCATCTGCGATCACGCAGATGACCTATAGTTAAGATAGCATTTTTTACTCAAAAGCCGCAGCTAAATCAATCTCGCTGCGGCTTTTTTTATTTCATCAATAACCACTCTGCGATAATGAACACGAAAAATATAGGCCAAGTGCCCTAATCATATTTCCGGCAGTTTTTTTGAAGAGTATGACAGCCTGCATTTTTTCTCCAAGCAGGGAAAGTCCCACGCATCAAAAGCATTCGCGAGCTGAATTCAGGCGTTTTCCTGGGGTGAGACACCTTTTGAGTTTTGCGTGTTTCCCTCCAGGATATTTTCACTGCTGCAGAAAGCTCTTGCAATGAACGAAGCGTTCTCATAGCTGCACAACAGCATTTGTTCTCCTTGTCCCTTTCCGCGTCCGCAAGTTTATTATGCGGAAGATAATTTTCACGTCACCAGAGACTTTTCCCTGTCCGCTGGCAAGCAGGAGAACTGCAATATTGCTGGCGAGGGTCGTTGTTGTGCGGG